>NZ_JAEQDD010000056.1:0-30933 GCF_020737885.1 Microcoleus sp. PH2017_34_RAT_O_A
GGCATCTTGCCTGTTGCTAAGAAAGAAAGGGGGCGGGCAAGATGCCCACCCCACAATAAAATTAACTCTTTGTGGAACAGGCATCTTGCCTGTTGCTAAATATTTTCAAATACCACAGTTTCCGAATAATTACTTCTCAACTATCACCGGAGTACCCACTGCGACTTTCTCAAATAAAGCTTGGGCATCTTTATCAAACATTCTGACACAACCGTGAGAAGCCGCTCGCCCGATCGACTCTGGAGTCGGAGTCCCGTGAAAACCGATCACATTCTTACCATCCGTCCAAAACCCGATCCACCTGCTTCCCAGCGGATTGTCCGGCCCTGCGGGTACAAGTTCTCCCGTCCAAGGATGTTCCCAAACAGGATCTTTAATCATTTGCATGACTTTAAAGTTGCCCGTGGGAGTTTCCCAGCCGTCTTTCCCCACAGCCACCGGAAAACTGGCTTGCACCTTATTTTTGCGGTAAACATAGACCCGGCGTTCTCGCAATTTCAGCACTAAACGCACTTCCTCAATCGCATTTTCCGGCGCGTTTGGTTCCTGCGGAAGATACCTAGACGGTTCGCCTAATGGTGGCAGTTCGGGAACTCCGAGATTTGGCAATTTTACATCAGATTTTGGCTGCTGGGCGATCGCACTATTACTTAAATTAGCCACCGGTTCAGCAGTCGCTTGCTGCTGTAAGGCGACAGACAGCGCCGCTGCGCTCAAACTCAGCACAATTAAGTTGTTAAATAAAAATTTGCTGTTCACCATTATTTTGTTCGCTAAACTCTTCACCAGCAGTTCCTACAAAGTTCTTATCTAATTATCCGCAAACTGCACCGGAAAGCCAAAATTTAGAGATGGGTTTTTTACTGTAAATGCCCTGCCCAGTTTTGAGTTTCCATTTCACAAATCATAACTTATTTAACTGCCACAAAATTGGTTTGTAGTGAGGACTTTAGTCCTTGAAATTTGATGCGGACTGAAGTCCTCACTACAAACCAATTTTGTTTGTAGTGAGGACTTTAGTCCTTGAAATTTGATGCGGACTGAAGTCCTCACTACAAACAATATTTTTTATTGCGGGTAATTGACCGGAGATGATATAGCTCAACACAAGACTTACGCGGTAATACCAAATAAACCGGGGTTTTATACGGGGAACGGTGGCGCTCCGCTAGAGATTTTCGCGAACAAATCCGGTTGATGGGTAAATCGTGCAAGTCAATGATTGAATTTTACCTCCGACTCATTTGATTTTTTGATCTGTGGCAGACTGGCGATCGCAAATTGAAACTATGGCGCTGCTGCATCCGGCAAGCATAATCTGTCTGTTGGCAGAGTTTGCCGCCCGTGCCGCAACAGTTAGAGGGGCGCAAAAAAACGGAAACGGTCGATCGAACAAACTCAATATATCACGCCGACACTCTAGAGATCCGAAGCACTGAACTTCTTGTAACTTGGGAACTTATGATGTAAAATTTAGTCTTTCAAAACTTGTTCGATAATCTTTTTTTGAGATTGTCCTAAATTTACTACTCCGGGGATTAAACTGGATTAGGTTTAAAGGTTGGGACTTTCGCGCAGCGAAAGCAAGCCCGACCCTAAATAGCAGTTAATGTGAGGTTTCAATGCGTCTTCAGAAGATCAAATTATTTACAGGTGCAACCCTGTCGGTGCTAATATCGGCGGTTTCAGTGCTTCCTGCGATGGCTAACCCTCCAATTGAAATAGCCCAAACGCAGAGCACCACAACAGCCAACGCTCAAACCATTATTGGTTTTGTCAAAAATATTGTCGGCGACATAGTAACAATTAGCCCAGAAAGCGGGCCGTACAGGACTCTCAGGATTCAAAGATGCATCCTGAGAATTACTTCTCTGGTACCGGGAATGAAAGTCAGAGCCACCGTAGCCGGAGATCAGGTAGAAAGGCTCGTCGTGATCCCCGATTATAAAGTAGTCTCTACCACAGTTGTTCGTCCCCCCGCTCCAGCACCGCGTCCGGCCCCTGAACCGCCACCGCGTCCGGCTCCCGCTCCCCGCCCAGTTCCTCGTCCGGCTCCCGCTCCGGCTCCGCGTCCGATTCCGGCTCCGCGTCCAGCTCCTCCTGTGAGAGGACTTTGGTAGAACTAGATTTCTAACCAGAATTAAGCCACCGCGCGCGCGGTGGCTTCGCTTTTTCAGAGCAGTTAGAATAAAAGAATTGTCCAGCAATTGTTGAGAAATCGCTGCTATGTATTACCTGCGTTTCTTGCTGCTAATTCTGCTGTTACCCCTGGTTGCGTGCGATCGAGCTACCGATGCTACAGCGACTCCTGTACCCGCACCAACTCCGCTGTCGCAAATTCCCTCCGTTGCACCGCTGACAAATGTTCGTACAAATCAAATTGTACCGACCAAACCGCTTTCGCCGCAGCCGATCCGCATTGTTGCAACTGCTTTGCCGCAGCCTTTCGCCACCCAAAGCGCCTCGAAACCTCCTCAAGTAGTACCGATTCCCCCATCGCCAGTGCTGCAAGTCCCTCCTGGCTTTGTCGTCAGCGTTTTTGCTGACAATTTAGACGCTCCCCGATGGCTGGCTTTGACGCCGACAGGAGATGTTTTGGTAACAGAAACCAGGCAGAATCGGATTAGGCTGCTCAGGGATGCCAACGGTGATGGCGTTGCTGAGGTGAACATGACTTTTGCCAGCGCCCAAAACGGCTTAAATATTCCCTTTGGCATGGCTTTTGCCGATCGCTATTTCTTCCTCGGAAACAGCGCCGAAGTCCGCCGATTTCCCTACACAAAAGGGCAAGAACAATTAACAGGTACTGGTCAAAAGATTGCCGATTTACCGGGCGGTGGCTACAACCAACACTGGACGCGAAACGTTGTCGCCTCCCCGGACAACCGCCGGCTTTTTGTATCAGTTGGTTCCCAGTCTAACGCCGACTCCGAACCCTTGCCGAGGGCGTCTGTGCAAGTGATGAATTTGGACGGCACAAACCCGCAAACTTTTGCTTCCGGTTTGCGAAATCCGGTGGGATTGGATTTTCACCCAAAAACCAATCAACTTTACACGACAGTCAACGAACGCGACGGTTTGGGAGATGATTTGGTACCGGATTACTTGACAAGAATTCGTCAAGGCGAGTTTTACGGCTGGCCTTACGCTTATTTTAAGCCAAATTTGCTCGACCCGCGCCACGTCAAAAATGGAAAGAGCGATCGACCAGATTTAGCAGCTAAAACATTGATGCCAGACGTGCTGTTTCAGGCCCATTCGGCAGCTTTGGGACTTCAGTTTTACGACGGGAAAACGTTTCCCAAAAGATTTTTTAACGGCGCGTTTGTGGCGTTTCGGGGTAGTTGGAACCGGAATGCAGGAACGGGTTATAAAATTGTGTTTGTACCTTTTAATGCGGCGACTGGACGCCCTCAAGGTTATTATGAGGATTTTCTGACTGGTTTTCTCACCGATCCGTCGGGCCCGAAAACTTGGGGGCGGCCTGTTGGTTTGCTGGTTTTACCTGATGGGAGTTTATTGTTTACTGAGGAAGCGAATAACCGGATTTATCGCGTGCAGTATCGTGGCTGAGCAAAGGGCGATGGATTAGATACCCGACTTCTTGAAGAAGTCCGGTATCTGGCTGTTTAATCAGCTTCAAACCTTGCTAAGTTGAGATTCACCGGAAACTTTTTGAAAAATTAACAACTTATCTTCTGCCGCTGTTTCGCGATTTAAATCAGACAGTTCGTAATAGGAATCTGTTTCTGGCAAGTAGATTTCCGGTAAATTCTCAGGCAGGATTAAATAAGTGTTTTTCACCTGTAAAGCATTGTCTATATCTAATGAATATAGAAATCCGTCAACAGGATTTACAATTAACTGGTGAAATGAAACTTGTCCCTCTATGTAAAGCTTGAGAGTTGGTTGTGCAACTCTGAAAACCAACCAGCGATTGTACAAATTATCTACATCGCACCAAGAATAAAGATAGCTATCGCCGTATTCATTCTCAAAAAGCGATAGCAGGGGGCCGTCGAAATACTCTAAATTGACTATGCTTCTAAGAGATAAAGGAAATTTACTTAGTTTAAATCCTATTAATTGTTCCACTTTTTTTTACCTTACAATAAACAAGATGTTATTACAAATTTTGCTGCCAAATCAGCATTAGCAAACTCATGTAGGCTCAAGTGACCGTTATCATCTATTTTGGAGACAACTCCATCTGTCTTGTCGATCGCTCCTGCTGCTATGTGAGTCCCCAGAGAATCGCGCAGTTTTTTTCTTTTTTTTGTTAGTTTTAAATAACGGTTTTCGGCATTTTCCCTGGTATCAAATAATGATAGCGCATAACCTTGACACCTGGTAGCTTCAGTTTCTGGTTTTAGGTTGCGCTGCGGAGTTATTATCAGCACCGGTTTAAAGTTATTAATAGCTCGTTCATCATTGGGCTCAAATACAAATCTAAAAGCCAGCATTTCTTGCGGTTCATAGTCCAGTGGCGGGCATTTAGTTGAAAGCTTATCTATATGTTCTTGGTGTTTGAAACACATATTGATAATTTTAGTATCCTAAAGGTTTTGTGTAAGCGCCCTAAAATCCCGAACCTGGTTGTTTGAGAAACTCTGCTTCTGCGGGAGTTGTGTCGCGTCCGAGAATTTGATTGCGGTGGGGAAATCGGCCAAAACGCTCGATGATTTTAAAATGCCGCACTGCAAAATTAATGACTGATTCGCTGTCAGGTTCGCCGCTGAGTTGGCGAAATAATTGCACAGATTTTTGCTGGTGTTCTAAGTTTTCGCTGTGTTCAAAAGGCAGGTAGATAAACCACTTTTGTACAGTCAACAATTCGCGATCGAAGTTATTGTTAACAGCGTGTTGGGCGGCGGCTAAGGCTTTGCTGTCTGTGGCGAAGGCTTGGGGATTTTCGCGAAACATATTGCGCGGAAATTGATCGAGCAGTATGATTAATGCTAGGCAGTTTTCCGGGGAATCTTGCCAGGAGTAGAGTTTACCGGATGCTGCTAGTTCGTATTCTGCTAGAAATAGCGATCGCACTTCCGTATCAAAATCGGCATCTTTCTCAAACCACTTCTTTTGAACTTTACCAAATTCTGGAGAGTTCGATCGACCAAACCAAAAATCTAAAACTTCATTCATTATTAATCTAGTTAGCCATTGATTATTGATGGCAATTTAGGTATCTGTAGTTGCACAAAATCTACTTGATGTGCAACTACAAATTGCAGGGGTTAATGATTACCAAATATGAATCCGCGCCAACACAGGTACTTACTTTCCGACGCTATCGAGGGTGGAGAAAAAAAATTAGATTACAGAGTTTAAGCTTCCAGATTCATCTGTTATCGAGTAAATCTAAAATCTAAAATCTACAATCTAAAATCGACTGACTTAGGAACTTTTGCTGTCCGGTACTTAAATTTACGAACTGGTAAACAGTCTGTCCCAAGTTTTTCCTCCCACAATTCCGTCTACAGGAAGGTTGGCTTCCCGCTGAAATATTTTCACTGCATCTAGGGTTGTTCTACCAAAGATGCCATCAAGTGCGATCGGTTCTGGACACACACCGCGGGCGTTTAACAATTTTTGCAGTTTCCTCACATCTTCGCCTCTCGATCCGTGTTTTAAAATCCTTTTATGGAATCTAACTTCTGGTTCGTGGCAATCATTAGTGTGGCAAACTTTGTCGCCGGCGCCCCCTGAATAAGTGGCTGCATTGGCGCCTGTCAAAACTAATATGCCGAGAACTGCTAGTAAATAATAAAAAGTCTGCGATCCAACCATACTTTCCCTGTTAATTTTCTCAAGCGTTTTCTGCAAGTTTGACCCGCAACAAACGGGTAAAAGCCACCGACTAAAGTCGTGGACGATCTCAAAATTTTAGAATTTTGTTGAAGCTCCCAGATTCAATCCGAGAGTCAATCTAAAATCTAAAATCTAAAATCTAAAATCGACTGACAATTGTTTGAGAGTGAGAAACCGGGTTTCTGGGATGGAGGCGTCCAATCTCGATTGACCGGGTTTCTGGCAACAGTCAACCGACATTCTACAATATAAGTGGCTTTACTGCAAAATCTTTGATCGTGCAAGTTAAATTTTGTTGCTCTTGGGTTGCAGCAAAGGTAACAATTACTTCGCACGCTACAGAAACTGTCAGCATTACCAAGTTTCTCGCCAGCGGGTAATCGCAAACGTCATCATTGGCGGCGGAAGGAACCCGATAGTGTTGGTTCCAAATTATTTCGGAGTAATCGGCGGCTAATCCGACGTGCACGCAGGGAATGGAGGCACTCGCACAGTAATCTTTGACTGCTTGCCGCCCGATGCTGTTATCAAAAGTATCGATCGCCAGGGCGCTGTTGGCAAGCAGTCGATCGACATTGGCGGGTGTCAATTCCTTTGAGTGCGCGTCAACGCTGACTGACAAAGCGCGGTACAGGTTGTTGGCGAGAATTTTGGCTTTGAAGGCGCCGATGTCCGATCGATAATAGGGTTGAGTGGAAAGGTTGCGCTCTTCGATGCGATCGCGATCGACGACTCTTAACTGGCAAAATCCCGATCGCGCCAGACTCTCTACAATATTCGCACCCAAAGCCCCCGCGCCGCACACCGTTACCGGGAAATTTTTAATCAGCGACATCACTGCGGCACTTCGGTAAAGTTGTTCGTGAAAAAATATACTCATGACAGTTGACAGTTGATAGTTGACAGTTGACAGTTAGGAATTGGGAATTGGGAATTGGGAATTGCTCAGCTATTCTGCCTTGAATTTTTTAGGGCAAAAAATCTCAAAGTCTTGTGGGGTGGGCTTCTAGCCCGCCCCAGACGTACAAATTAAATGCTGTAAAGCTTATCGATTTTCGACTACTCCGACTAATGACTGCAAGTCGAAATCTTTGTCCAAGCCACTGAGACAAATACCAGAACTCATAACTGTTAAGTCATTTTTGGCGATCGCCGAACTATGATGTTCTCCACTAGCGCTAGTCCATTCAACCAACCAATAATCAGCGCGATCGCTAAAATCCCGCAACTCGCCGCCCCCCATCTGCAACGCCCGCTGCAAGCGCTGTTCGTCACGCACTTTCGGAGCGAAATCTTTAATATTTCGGCACACCAATTCGTAAACAATTCGCATTTCCGGCGTCATTCCTTTAAAGCGAACTTCTTGAGGCAAAATCAACTTTTTCAAAGCATCTTTCAACTCCTCACACAGCAGCGGATCGGCGCGCCGATCAATCTCTTCAAACCACAAACAATTACCGTCCCACCGCGCCACAATCTGCTCGAACTGGGAGCTTTCACTCACTAAATGTACTGCTACAGGTTTAGCAAAACCCACGCGCTGTTTAGCATCAGACTCGTTAACAGGATAGGCCAGCCAACTTTGCCCTTGTAGCACGCGAGCTAATTGCAAGCGAATCGGTACAAGCAGTTGCAAATACTCGGCGACTTGTGGCAAACTAGGTTCCTCAACTACAGCAGCAATTTTATTATTAATTGCCTCCAAAATAGCCCATCCTTCAAAGTTGCGCTGCTGCAATTGAAAAGTATAAATCATGCCACATATCTTTGTCCGCACCCTTCCCCCTCGAACGCAAGGAGCCAGGAATTGAGTATCGAGCAGTTCCCCTTCTTGGGCCGCGAGTTGGCTGATAATCTTGCGGATATTTGCCATGGAAGTGACCTCCTTCAACAGTTGACAGTTGACAGTTGACAGTTGACAGTTGACAGTTTAAGAGCGACCTTTACCTAGAAGGAAGAGGATTGGAGTAATGAATAGTCTGATTTTAATTTCTCCCTATCGGGGAGAGGCTTTCAACCAATTCTTTCTGGTAATTTTACTTGTTTTTACACGATCTGCATATAAACTAAGAGAATATAAACATTTACTAACAATCTTGACATCAAGGGAATTCCGAATATAATATTGAGCAAGTATTCAAAGTTAACGTTGTAAAAATATCAAGTAAATATGCTGCAAAAACTCTGTTTTAAGTTAGTAGTAGTGACAAGTCTGACACTTCCTATTGTTGGCTCTGCCCAAGTAGCTAAAGCTCAGAACACTCATGGAGCTACTGCTTATTCTCCGACTTCTGACGCCACCGGTATTAGTTGGGATCATGGTACAGAGAAAGAAGCACTAGATGCAGCAGTAGCCGCCTGCAATCAACAAAGTGGTGGGGCTAACGATTGCCAAGCGCTGACCTCTAATACCAATAATTGTGGAGCGATCTCAGTAGGCAAAGGAGGAGCAGGTGCGGGCTGGGGCGATGATAAAGCAGCAGCAGAAGCTCAAGCTCTCGCTGCTTGCAGCGAACTGGAAGGAGGCAACTGTAAAATTCAGCTTTCAGCTTGCAACAAGTAATTGAATGATGAATTTTTGTCGGAGTGGTGTATATTTTCTCTTGTAAAATAGCTGAGAAAATAGCCATATTATGTCCGTTTATTTACGCGAGAAAAATGGTTTCTAGTGAGGACTTTAGTCCGCAGAAAGAAGGACTAAAGTCCTCACTACAAACCAGTAGGGTGCGCCGCAGCGCACCTTACCCAATTAATCTCCTACTTCAGAGGTAACTGCATCCGGCGGCAGCAAACTTTCTAATCTATCTTTAGACCAGTATTCAGTAGGATAGGCGAGTGCAATAATATCAGAAAGTCGAATTAACCACGTAACTTGTCCGTAAGCATCGGTATTTTCCCCGTGTTCGTTAGGGGGAACTATCACCAAAAGTTCTGCAAACTCCCCGAACAAATTAATCGGGATGCCGCCGAAACTACTATTATTTGTTTTAATCCAAACTTTACAGCCTCGATCGAGGGCTTCTTGGAGTCGCTGGGACAGTAAAGTGGATTTTTTGACCTGGGATTTTTTGGCTTTCGACTTTTTTCCCATAGTTTTAAGAAGTTAAAGTAGTTGTACTGTGAGTTGCACGGTGGGTTACACAGTGGGTGGAGATTGGAGTGCGATCGTCTTCTAGGGCTTCGTTAACGCGATTTGCTATTGAAACTGACAAAACGAAAAAGGACGATCGCCCGATCGACACCCTACCAGTCTAGTCTATAAGAAAGTGCCGCACTGCGATCGCCATAACAATTTAATTACAAAATCGGGAAATGAGCTGCGGTATCAAGTTACAGAGTGAGTTAACAGTCTCCGTATTTATACTGTGCCCAAATGCAGTATAATCGGCGAAGTCTTCCCAAATCGTTTAACTAAAACAATGGACTGGCGAAAGCTCATTCATCCCAACCCGAAAACTTCAACAATTCAACCACCAGCGCCAGAAACTCGATTGTCTGTAGAATTCCTGTTGGGGCTGTTTGCGGCGGGATGGACAGAAGAGCAAGTTTTAGAGAAATATCCTACACTCACTTCCCCCAAGCTGCGCGCTGCTTTGGCTGCTGCGGATTCGCAGTTAGTTTCATCCATCGCCAATCCTGAGTTACTGGAAATTATCGAACAAACTAGGGAAGAGTTGAGAATCGAGAAAAAGTTGCCGCTTGAGGAGATTGATTGAGGGAGATATTTGGGAGTAAAGTGCGATCGATTTTCGATGCTACTCAAAAATATCGATAATGCCCGATAATCTTCCAATTGAAGAGGACATCTTCCAATTTAGTTCCTGCACCGATATTGTGAACGATCGCAAATCTTCCCGAAGGCGATCGCACGTTGCTAACTATCCCGATATGAGACTCGCCTCCTCCTAAATCCCATGTTACTACATCCCCCGGTTGATAATTATCTGCATTGCGAGTAACAGGTAACGATTTACCTTTTCGTTCAAAAAATACCATCAAATTAGGAACTCGGCGATGATCGATATTCGGATCTGTGTTGGTCAAATTCCAATCTTTTGGATAGGCTGCAAAGTTCTGCCGCATATCTTCATGTACCTCTTGTTGCAGATCCACTTTTACCTGCCGAAATGCGCGAATTATGACATCGGTGCAAACACCTGTAGTCATCGGTACATCGCCACCAGGGTAGGGAATCGCTACATAAGCAGGATCGTAAGAATTGGTAATTTTAGTTTGGGCGATCGCATTATCGAGCACTTCACGAACTATCGGCGAAGTTACCGGCACTGTTGCGGGATTTAACTGGACAGTTGGAACAGAAATTGGCTTGACGCTTTTTTGCGATTGACAAGCAACACAGAGATAACTAATAATTAGAATAAACCAAAGAGTTTGCAGGCGATCGTACATTATTCAATCTCAATTTCTGCCTAAATTTTATCTAACTCGTTCCCGAAACTCCAACACCGCCTCAAGAGGATCGGGGCGTTGTACATACTCAGCCAGCAATGATAAATCTAAATTGGGCAATAACTCGCTTTGGTGGATTTTTTCATATTCGTCTCCCCGCAGATGATAAACTTCAAAGTGACGATTTTTCCAGAACCAAACTTCTTTGACGAGCCATGCCCGATTATATCATTTATCAGAATTCATGGGTTTAAAACCCCCGCAGGTTGGTGTCATGGGGAGCATCTCAGTTTTGTATTTATAGTGCTGTCCCCGCTCGCGTATTGTACAATACGCGAGCGGGGACGCTCGCACTCAAAGAAAAAATATTTTTTACAAAACTGAGATGCTCCCGGTGTAATGTTTTTAGGGTGGGGTGTAAATCCCCATAGAAAAAACCTCCTACGACCTTTGTCAACTGTCAACTGTCAACTGTCAACTGTCAACTGTTTATCATCCCTGACAGGCAAAGCCACATCCAGAATTTCCATCAACAACTCCAGCCGCGAAGGACGAGACAACATCGGCACCAAGTTCGGCAGCGAGTAATAATCACCCGCAAATGTAAACGTTTCCACCGACACTTGCTTATCCTTCAATTGTTTTTCAACATAATCGCAGTAAGCGCCAACTCGCACAATCACCACATCAGGAATTACGCTCAAAGTGTGGCAGTATTTCTGATAAGCATCTGCAAAATAAGGTGCAGAGTTTTCGCCTTCATCTGTTACCATAATGAATTGCTCAACCACCTGCTTCTTAATCCGCATTGCTTCGATCGCACAACCGCAACTTGTGCCGCCGCCTGCGCGAATGTGCTTGAATGCGCGCTCCCAATCGCTCAATTCGCTGCCGTTTGCTTGCACTGGATAGGGCATCGTGTCAAAGGCGTAGACGAACAGCGCAGCCTCGGAAATGCCCGAAATCATGGCAGCGAGACGCTTGCCAACTTCGATCGCACTTTCCATACTTCCCGACTTGTCAACCAACAAACCCGTGGCTTTAACAATCTTGCCGCGCTTCTTCACCTGTTCGTTAGTCACCGCTTCCAGCTTCGCCGTTGTGGCTGCGTCGAACTTCGCGCCCGCACCGGCAACACTGGCTTTGTATGCAGAAACCCGATCGCACTTGGCGGCTTCATCCAACTTCGAGTCAATCAACAGCTTGACTTCCGGGTGATCCATCGCGCCGCGAGACTGAATTGATTTCAGGTTGTTGATGACTTCCTGCGGCGACATCGAATTAATCAGCGCTGCTAACACCGTTGGCGTGAGCATTTTGATCGCACCAACTGCGATCGTATAGGGAATCTTGTATTCAACAATCAAATTCGCCTGTTCCGCAGGAGTCGCAGCCTTCGCTAACTGCTTCAAAACAAATGCCAGCGAGTCTTCCGGCGGATTGTCCTTAAACAGAATAGCATTAGCTCGATCGCTCGGCTTGACGTGCAGAGTCGCGTATAAGTGCTTCATCGCCTTGCGGTTGCGGATGGCGGCGCGATCGAAAAACTGGGCATTCTTTTCGCGCGATCGCAGATAGCGAGTGACAGCAGTGCGCGCGCTGCGAGGCAGCTTATTCTGGTGCTGCTTCATAAAGTCCACAATCCGCGAAACCTCGTAGGGCGGGAACTCTTGCAACATCATAAACCCGGCGTCTCGGTGCTCTGTCAGCGCCGAAGTCAGCAAGTTTCCGGCAAAAACTTCCTTGTGGTCGCGCACGTCGCCGTGACGTTGATACCACACTGCTAAATGACCGTAAAAAATCGGATCTAATTCGATAATTAACTTGTGAATTTCTGTCACCTTTTCGAGTTGGCGGTGAGGTGTGGTGAGCAGACTGTTAAGCATTTCTAAACGTAAATCGCGCTCTGCTGTATTCATTGGTGCTGCCTCCAGTTGTGGTTTTGGATTGGCGATTTTGGATTTTCAATTATTAGGAATATCCAAAAATCTGCGGGTGGCAGTTGTTGCACGCTTGGCAATGAATATCGTAGTCACCGCGCAAGTTTGAGGAGCTTTGTTTTTTTAACCTTAGAAGGGTTGGTATGTAAGCTCTTCGGATTGGGGCGCGGCAACAACTGCTATTTTAAAACTATTTCAGGGAAAATTCTGGGATTTCGATCGCCCTTAAATCCGGTTCAACCCAAGTATTCCGGGCTTCCCAAGACATCAGGTGCTCGCGGGTGTAGTGGTTCCAGGGTAAAGTGCGATCGGCATATTCTGCAATCAAACCGTTAGCTAAATGTACGATCGAGCGATTCCGGCCTTCATCTGCCAGATACTCGCGCACAGTTTGCGCCCAAAATAGCGTTAGCGTTTCGTGATACCCGCTGTTTGGCGTGCTTTCAATGCCATTGGCAGAGTTGTAACGTTTGATGCCATTGCGAATTGCATCGATCGCCTCTGAGTCCGATTCGCCAAACAGAAAATACCATAAAGCAACGGTTAAATGGGCTTCATGCGTCCATTGGCTGCGCGGGAGGCTGCATTCTTGGAAGGCGTGGAGGAGGGTATCTATCTCGTAGGGCGATCGGTAAATTGCAAGTTTATTGCTCATAGCTAATACCCAATCAATTTCTTAGTCCGCGGAGGCGGACATCGTTTGTGTAGTAGCGGTTTCAACCGCCGACTCATGTCTTTTAACTTTTACTGAGTTGTTCCATGATGAACTTAATTTGCTTCTTGTTGCACTGACGTTTGCTCGCAGTATACTTCCATGTTTTGACACGGGAGTAATATTGATGAATTACCTCCAATTCTTCCCGATCGGCCAGCTCGAAAAGATACCAAATGCCATCTAGCTTTTGATAATGATGGTAATCATCAATCTTGAGAAAATCATCAGGCTTTTTCGGAGGTAATCTTCGTACCTTGTTTGCCAAGCAGAGTATCCGCGTCTCAGGATGAACGTAAAGTTCCTCTCTCCTAGAACCAAGTTGACGCCCATATCGGCGATCGCAAACAATTCCATCAACCAACACAACATCTCTTTCCACATAACCCCAAACATGGGAGAGAATATGTTTTCCAGACAGCGTAGTTATATCAAGAATTTGACACAATTCGTGGTAGATATCATCCCAATCTTGTCCTACTTTGCTCCGCAGCCAGCGAGATAAAGGCCCCAGACAATCAGAAAAATATTTGCTTTTTCTTTTCAGCTTTAGTAGATAAGGGTTAAAGATTCCATCAGTGCAAGCTGCCTCAGTAATTTCTTTCAGATGTCTCCGGTTTCCTGGTACTTTTTTTAAGCTAGCTCTCCAGCCACCGCGAGGCCGTTCAATGACGATTCTATCTAATCGGTGTTCGCTCATAATTCTTGAAAATTGTAAATTAAATTATCCTATTCACGGATTAACTTTTGACAAAGAAACAGATTTGTTTACCTAATCTACGGACTACACCGAAAAAAATGCTTCATTCAGTTGACAGTTGACAGTTGACAGTTGACAGTTGACAGTTGACAGTTGACAAAAGAAAGAAGAGGATTAGAGTTAATGAATAGTCTGATTTTAATTTCTCCCTACAAGTGTTCCGGGTGTAAACCAATTCTTTCTGGCAATAAACCCGGTTTCTAGCCATCCGCGAGCAATTTATGTAAAATTTGACAAAGTTTAAAACACTTCGCGCAAGTCAAAAAAGCTTTAAGCACAGCCGTTCTTACCAGTTTTACCTAGCAGTGGACGCGCAAACCTCATCTAGAACTAGAGACTCGGAATGCTTCCCTAATTCGATCGCTCGAATATCAGTACCTTAGGGCAGTTATATTTACTAAAGTGTGTAAGCTTCATCAGTTAGGGCGCGAAGTGTTTCGTTTGTAACAAGGAATTCAGTTGTTCAAAAATTGGAAGTTCCGCGCAAGTTTAAAAAGCGGTTTAACAGACCGATTGCTCTACCCCTGAGCTACAGCCTCTTAAACGAGACTGACAGGATTTGAACCTGTGACTAATCGGTGGTATCGTGTGTATGCGCTTCCTATGTTAGGGCGCGGAACTGAAGATTCAAGAGCGGATAGTTTCCCTTGTTTTCCATAAGGTTTGTAGTGAGGACTTCAGTCCTTCTTTTCTGCGGACTAAAGTCATCACTACAAACCTTTTTCATGAAGAAAGTTGAATCAAAGTGTTGTGATAGTAAAAGTCACCTCGCGCAAGTCAAGAAAGCCGTTGTTCATACGCAGGAGTTGAACCTGCAACTTTTCTTTAAAGAGAAATGCTCTACCAAGAGCGAGTATGTAAGCTTCCTTTGTGAGGGCGCGAAGTGGAACTTTTAACCGCGTGACAGATATAAAAACTTCAGGTATTAGAGGCGGCGCACGAGTCAGAGAAGCTTTGTTTTTTAGGAATTGAACCTACTATTCGATTTTTAGTCGAACGTTCGCCAGTTTGTAAGCTTCTTTAGTTAGGGTGCGCCCCCGACAACTGATAATTTTTTATTCCGCGCAAGTTTGAAAAGCTTTTGACAACTTCTAGCGTGTTTACCATTTCACCATAAAAGCCGAAGCCTTCAGCGGGACTTGAACCCGCAATCTTTTCAGAGCTAGAACCCTAATGTTTGTAGGCTTCTCGAATTAGGGCGCGGAATAAAAGTTAATTTCTAGCCGTAAACGGCTTCTGGGCGGACAATTAAATCACCGCTGGGACGGCGATCTAGCACGTAAGACTCGAAGCGATCGCTCTTGACATCAAAATGATTGGCTAGACGTTCCTGAATTGTTTTGTCGCTCATTCCTACCGTGATACCCAGTTGGTTTTCTGCCACATCATAGGAACGTCCTTCAAAACGAATGTGAACCATAACTGTTACCTCCTTAAGCGATTTTAGATTTTAGATTTTAGATTTTGGATTAGTAGCTTTTCTGCTGTTTAGTTGTGGCGTTAGTCGGTAAAAATTGCCAGCATTCGCATCTGCGCCCACACGACAATTTTTACATAAACAAACGCCGCTCTAAATGGTAAGCTTGTTTGAGATGGCGGATTTCTTCAGTCTTTTGGGCCGATCGCAGTCGATCGCAACTGTGTTGTTCTGAATCCGCCCCAGATTCGTTGAAATTCGGCTGTTTTGGTACAATATCTGACTCAGATCGAGTCAGTCTGTAACTGAACAGTCTCGTGAAAAGTAACAACATAACAATTAAGTCTCTATTGCAAGACTTTCAAATTGATGTTCCTTGAAATCTCGAACGCTATTTAGTTGTCAAGGTTCAGATTTGGTACGGAAAATGCAGGTTTTTGGCTCTCCTGCGCTTTCCATATGTTTATGCTACACACATACTACAGAAGTGTCAAGGGGGTAGGAAAAGTTTTTTAGATACAGGTATGTAGTTGCGCTTCAGCGCTCTTTCATATATATATTAAGAGCGCTGAAGCGCAACTACGTACCTAGTGCGATCGCGAACTTTGCACCCGGGCCCAGAAACCCGGTTTCTACGAGAAATACTGTTTGGTGACAAGGCATACACAGAGAAACCGGGTTTCTTGAATCCTGCGCGTAAATCCCGATCGCCCAACTGCTCAAACATCTTTAATATAGGAAATGCTATCGCGAATATTGTGGAAGCCCGCAGACTCGTAAAGTCGCAATGCACCGGAAGGATTTGCAGTATCCACGCCGAGAATCGCAGTCTCGACACCGGCAGCTTTCAGTCGCTGCAAACCAGCCAGCAACATCGCTCGTCCCAATCCAAGTTTGCGGAAACCGCGCCGCGTACCAAGAACAGCAATCCAGCCTTCATTTCGTCCAGTACGATCGCACTCCTCGACATTAATTTCGCAATAACAGAAAGCTGCAAAAGTCCCGTCAGCAGCAACTGCAATCAAGTCTAAATCCTTTCTGTAACTGGGTTTTGCTAAATCGTATTTGAATTTCTCGACTGTTAAATCGTGGTGATTCCAGTGATCGATAAACGACTGGTTGAACATTTCTACCCAAGCTTCCGAATCCTGTTCGCCGGGGAATAGACGCAGCGCAAAACCTTCTGGGAATTGGGCTTGGGCGATCGGTTCCGTGAGCGATCGCGCCATGCGACAAAAATAGCGATCGACCCTAAAACCGCAATTTGTGAGCACAGAAATGCGATCGGCATCCTGTGTCCTAACCCCCGATCGCAGCTTCACCTGCGCGCCCCGCAATGATGCTACCTCGCGCATCCGCCTTTCGCCCCAAGCCACTGCCGCCGCTTCCACATCTCCGCAGCGCGCCTCGGGGCGGACTGAAAACGACAGCCAACCATCGATGACTGTCCCAGGTTCAGAAATCCACAACTCGGCAAAACCGATTAATTTGCCGCCTGCATCTTCCCAAAGACAGATATCGCGCGCTAAATCTCGGGACGGTTGGTTAAATTCTTGTTGTAATTCCGAGATGGAAGTGCCTTGATCGAGCCGATCGACTTCTTCGCAAGTATTGATTAAATCGGCGATCGCAGTTAAATCGCTTTCGCCCGCATAGCAGCGCGCCGAGAGATTTGCCATCATAGCTAATCACCATTTTCGGTTATCGATCAATTTTAAAATAGCTTGGGCGATCGATCGAAGTGCGATCGTCTTCCAGGGCTTCCCTAACTGGTGAGTCGATCGGGCGATCGGGCGATCGACATTTCTGTTCAGAATCCGCCGATCGTGGTATGGAGATGTTTGTTAAACGAAAAAATGTGCTTTTCGCGACCAAAGTAACAAATTGTTACTTTGTTTCTCAGGAATGAGACCTCTGTCTCATTCCTTAGATATATTCAAGACCATCAAGTTCGTCACCAAGTTGACCAACTGAGATAAGAAATAATTTTTCGTCTAAGTTAAGGAGAACTCAATGCTTGACGCTTTTTCAAGAGCTGTAGTTTCAGCCGATGCCAGCACCTCCACCGTTGGTGATATTGCTGCCCTTAGAGCTTTCGTTGCCAGCGGCAACCGACGCTTGGATGCTGTAAACGCGATCGCCAGCAACGCTAGCTGCATGGTTTCCGACGCTGTTGCCGGTATGATCTGCGAAAACCAAGGCTTGATCCAAGCCGGTGGTAACTGCTACCCTAACCGTCGCATGGCTGCTTGCTTGCGCGATGCAGAAATCATCTTGCGCTATGTCACCTACGCCTTGTTGGCTGGTGATGCTTCCGTTCTTGACGACCGTTGCTTGAATGGTTTGAAAGAAACCTACGCAGCTTTGGGCGTACCCACCACCTCCACCGTGCGTGCAGTTCAAATCATGAAGGCTCAAGCCGCTGCTCACATCCAAGACAACCCCAGCGAAAAATTTGCTGGTGCTAAGTTGCGGAAAATGGGATCTATCGTAGTTGAAGATCGTTGCGCCAGCCTCGTTGCCGAATCTTCCAGCTACTTCGACCGTATCATTTCTGCACTGAGCTAGTCAATTGCTAATCGCAATCCGCTCAGCAAAATTGAAACTACGCTCACTGTCAAAATCACTTTAGGAGATTTAAGGAAATGAAATCAGTTCTCACCACCGCTATCGCCTCTGCTGATGCAGCAGGTCGCTTTCCTAGCACCTCTGATCTAGAATCAGTTCAAGGTTCTATCCAACGCTCTGCTGCTCGTTTAGAAGCTGCTGAAAAATTGGGCGCCAACCTGGATGCAGTTGCTAAAGAAGCTTATGATGCTTGCATCAAAAAGTATCCTTACTTGAACGAATCCGGTCAAGCTAACTCCACCGATACTTTCAAAGCAAAATGCCACCGCGACATCAAGCACTACCTGCGCTTGGTTCAATACTGCTTGGTAGTTGGCGGCACAGGCCCTCTTGATGAATGGGGTATTGCTGGTCAACGCGAAGTCTATCGCGCTTTGAGCTTGCCTACTGCTCCTTACGTTGAAGCATTAAGCTTTGCTCGTAACCGCGGTTGCACTCCTCGCGATATGTCTGCTCAAGCTTTGACTGAGTACAATGCTCTTCTTGACTACGCCATCAACTCCCTGTCCTAATTAATTAGACAGGTTTGTAATGTCGTGAGTGGGTAATTTTTACCCCGACAAGTCTAGGAAATCTTGGCTCGTTGCTCTACCGATTGCGGTAAAGTAAGGGTAAAGAATTCCTGGGCTTGTTATTTTGTTTGGATAGACATATGCTAATTTCTATCGGACATCGGGCATCGGGCATACTTTCTTCCTTCTTCCTGAACCGGTTCCTAAGCGAAGTCGAAGGGCCTTCTTCCTTCTTCCTTCTTCCTTCTTCCTTCTTCCTTCTTCCTTCTTCCTTCTTCCTTCTACTATAATTTTATGGATAAACGCTTTTTTAGTTTTTTTAATTTAACTGAAGACCAGGCGATCGCCCTTTTAGATACGCCACAAGACCAAATCGGCGAAGAGGATTCCCGCTACATAGCCGCTTCCCATTTGATAAACTTTCCCACAGATCGATCGATCGCAGCACTGATCCGAGCAGTAGAGCAAACCGATCCGGTGCTAGAAAACCGGATTGTGCGCCGCAAGTCGGTGGAAACCTTGGGAAGACTGCAAGCTGTCCAAGCATTGCCGGTGATTCGCACCTGTCTGAGCGATGATGACTGCTACACCGTGGAAAATGCGGTTTGGGCGATCGGCGAAATTGGCACTCAAGACGCCGATATGTTAGAAGAAGTTGCTCAATTGCTCGATAAACCAGGACAAACCTACCGAGTAATCATCCACACCCTGACTAAATTAGATTATCAACCAGCCGAGACCAGAATTCGCAAATTTGTTGACGATCTCGATCCACCGACTGCTAGTGCTGCGATCGCCGCAATTTGCCGCCTAACCAGAGACTTTTCTAAAATGGGACAAGTTGTCGCCATGCTGCAACACAAAAATGTCCTAGGGCGCAGACTATCAATTCAGGATTTGATTGACGCCCACCACTACGAGGCCATTCCCAACATTGCCAAATGTCCCGTATCTTTAGTCTTTCGGCTGAGGGGAATTCGGATGCTAGCAGCAGCCGGAATCGCCGACAAATCCCTTACCTTTGACACCATTCAACCCTATTTAGAACAAACCTTACGGGATCAACCAGGGGATTTAGATTTAGTCCACAGCTATGAAGAATTACCAGAATTACCGTTTCTGATTAACCAATTATACGAAACGGATTTTGGTCGTTGCTATTTAGCAACTAAAACAATTTTAGAACATTATTCAGAGGAGGCACCGGCAGCCCTGTTTGCCACCTTTGCAGAAGAAGGAAACAATGATTATGGAGCGCATTTTCATGTAGTAAAATTGTTTGGTTGGCTCAAACACTCTCCCGCCTACGATTTGTTATTGGAAGCTTTGAATAACCCCCAACCCCAGTTTCAGAAATCCCGTGCGGCGGCTGCGATCGCCCTAGGGGAACTCGGAGAAAAGCGTGCTATTCCAGAATTGAAAACCTGTCTGGAAACTAAAATCTGGGATTTGAAGTATGCTGCATTAATGGCACTAGAAAAACTTGGTGATGTTAGTGGTTATGAAGTTGCTGCGGCTGACCAAGATTGGTTAGTTCAAGCTAAAATAGATGCTCATACTTCTTTAACATCTGAAATATAGTAGGGACACGGCAGTGCCGTGTCCCTACAGCCGGACACGGCAGTGCCGTGTCCCTACCTGAGACGGGAGGCAGAAACCGGGTTTTTTTACCAAAATACTGCATCCCAGCTTTTAATACTGGTAAAAACCCGGTTTCTTAGATATTTATGCGTCCAGGATTGTTAATTCAGCTTAAATTAGAAAACCTAAAACCCCAAAAATTATGACAACAGATGCTTTGTTTGAAAAACTAAAACACCCGAATCCTCATATGCGCGATCGGGCGATGTTTGAAATTGCCGATTCCCGCGATGAAAATACAATTCCTCGACTGGTGGCCATTTTAGACGACGAAGATGTCACCTATCGTCGGGCGGCGGTGAAGGTGTTAGGTGCGATCGGTGAGGATGCCATATCACCGGTGGTTGACGCCATGTTAAACAGTGAGAATGTGACTGTGCGAGGGAGTGCGGCGAAGGTATTGGCGCAAGTTGCGATTAATTATCCAGAGTTGCCTTTCCCAGAAGTGGGCTTGCAGGGATTGAAAAAGGCGATCGATGATGCTAATCCTGTGGTGCATATTGCAGCCGTGATGGCCTTGGGGCAGATGGGTTCCTCTGCGTTCGAGATTTTGGTGGAATCGCTGAATACAACGGATAATGTAGCGGTACAGGTGGCGATTGTGAGTGCATTGGCTTCTGTGGGCGATCGACGTTGTGTAGAAGTTCTCACCACATTTGCGAATGATGAAACCGTGGATTCCTATGTGCGGGAATCAGCGACAAGTTCTTTATCGCGATTGGATTTGGTGATGAATTATAAGCGTGCAGAATAGTTAGGTTTATAGTAGCGTGTTGAACGATATGTAAGCAAAAATTGTAATGGTCAGAAAAACTCACCCAAAGCCAGAAGTTGAGGATGCGTTGAGATACGCTGAAAAAAATGGATGGCGCGTTGATGTTGGTGGTTCTCATGCTTGGGGGAAAATTTATTGTCCCTACAACGATAAAGAGTGTAGAAGCGGGATTTTTTGTATATCCAGTATTTGGAGTACCCCAAAAAACTCAGGGAATCATGGAAAACAAATTCGCCGAGTAGTGGATAATTGCACAAAGCATAACGATGTGAATGAGTCTTCCTCGGAGGAGGAATAAAAAATGAACGAGTATGATTTTACTTTGAAGTTTAATCTGAACAATTCCCCAGCCGATCCTGATGATTTTATTGAGAGACTGTATGCAAGTGGCTGTGACGATGCCTTAATTGGAGTTGGAAATAAAGAATATGTAGCACTAAATTTTATCCGCGAGGGATCGTCGGCTTATGAAGCTATTTCTAGTGCGATTAATGATATCAAAAAAGCTGTTCCAAGTGTTACTCTAATTGAAGCAGCACCAGATTTAGTTGGCTTGACGGATGCAGCTAAAATTCTGGGTTATACTCAACTGCAAATGAGAAATCTCTCGATCGAAAGCAAATCAAGATTTCCGATTCCTGTTTATGAAGGTACACATTCTATTTGGCATTTAGCGGAAATTTTAATTTGGTTGCGCGAAAATCGAATGCACTCAATTGATGATACGCTGTTAGATATCGCTCAAACCAATATGAATATTAACATTGCCACGAGTTGGCAAAAGATCCCTCTTGATACCCAAGAAAGTATCAAGGCGCTGGCTGTTTAGACTGGTTTGTGCGATATTACTGAGGCACATTGCAATCTAAGGAAAACACCAATGAAAATTAAAGTCAAAAATCTTGGTGCCCTAAAACAAGCCGAATTCACCCTTGGCGAGTTGACAATTATTTGTGGCGGCAACAATACCGGAAAGACCTACGCTACCTATGCACTGTTTGGCTTTTTGTTTACTTGGCGGCAGATTTTGGCGATCGAAATCAACGACGATAATATCCAACAACTCCTTGCTGACGGCGTAATTCATCTAGATATACAAAAATATGTCGAACAGGCTGAGCAAATTGTTTCTAAAGCTTGTCAAGTTTATACACAGCAATTGCCTCAGATTTTTGCAGCGCCGGCTAAAAGATTTAAAAAAACAGAGTTTCAGGTAAATCTAGACATCAAAAATATTACCTTGGCAAGCCAATTTCAGTCAACACTAGGATCTGCAAATGTCGAATTATTCTCGATGACCAAAAGAGAAGATAGTAGAGAATTAGTTGTCACCTTGCTAGTTGAAAAAGAAAAGGCAAAAATTCCCAATGAAATAATTAAACAAACCATTGCCGATGCACTGAAACATATTATTTTTGACGAAATTATTCCTCGTCCTTTTATCGCTAGTGCAGAGCGAACTGGTGCAGCTATTTTTCGCAAAGAGTTGAATTTTGCCCGTAATAGATTGCTTGAACAAATGGGTAAAAGCAACAATAATATCAATCCAATGCAGCTTTTATTTAAAGCTTATCAGGACTACGCTTTGCCAATCAAGACAAACGTTGACTTTACGAGGGAACTGGAAACCATTGTTAAAAAAAGCAGTTTTATTGCTGAGGAACATCCTGATATACTGGCAGATTTTGCTGACATAATCGGTGGCCAATACACTGTTACTCGTAATGATGAACTTTATTATGAGCCGAATGGTAAAAGGCTCAAGCTTTCTATGGATGAAAGTTCTAGTGCTGTGCGTTCTCTATTAGACATCGGTTTTTACCTAAAACATGAGGCTCAAATTGGCGATTTACTGATGATAGATGAACCAGAATTGAATCTACATCCTGAAAACCAGCGCCGCGTCGCACGTCTATTTGCTCGCTTGGTAAATCTTGGTATTAAGGTTTTTATCACTACCCACAGCGATTACATTATTAAAGAACTGAATACGTTGATTATGCTTAACCATGACAAACCTCATCTGAAGCGAGTTGCTGAAGAAGAAGGTTATCGGGAAGTAGAACTAATTTCGTCTAACAAAATCAAAGTTTATATTGCGGAAGAGGCAGGGAGTACAAAAACAAATAAATGTCAAACGCTGACACCAGCCGATATTGACCCAGAAATGGGTATTGAAGCCCGCAGTTTTGATACAACTATTGAAACGATGAACAGGATTCAGGAATCGATTGTTTGGGGTCAGGATTAATGTCTGATATTGCTATCCTCAAAGAGATGATTAAGGAAAGTGCTACAGTACCATTGGAAGAACACAAAGGTAAAAAGCAAGTTATACTCAAAGAGCCTCCGCCTGCTGACTATTCTGTCACGATTGATGGAATGCCTGATGATGCTCAAGTTATTGTCATTAAAGCCGATGCTTTCCCAGCACCAAACAAGATTTTTACCAGCTCAAAAGGTCAGTGCAAACGTGCTGATTTTGTGATCGTTGCTGATACTCCCACAGAAAAAATCATCTTTTGCATTGAGATGAAGAAAAATAAAGACCAGAATTCAAAAATTATCCAGCAACTAACGGGCGCAAAATGCTTTGTTGACTATTGTCAGGAAATCGGAAAAGCATTTTGGAATCAACAGAACTTTCTTGATGCTTATGAATATCGTTTTGTCAGTATCGGTCATATTAGCATTTCCAAAGGGAAAACACGCATTAACCGCTTAACTGAGACTCATGACCGTTTAAATGAGACTCATGACCGTCCTGATAGGATGCTGAAAATTAGTAGACCCAATAAACTTCAGTTCAATCATTTGATCTACGGGAGATAGATAGTTTTGTGAACGTCAAAATCAGCGCTTCAGGACTTATCTATGACCTTCCAAACAGCTTTTTACCTTTTACCCCTTCCTCCTTTCAACCTTAAAAACATCCTCAATACTTTTCCCAGATGTTTTTTCCTCCCAGCCCATCGCCATCAAAAAACTCTCAGCAGACGCAGTTTCCACCACATCAACCCCCCATTCTCCCGTTTGCAGCGCCTCAACATCGCTACTCAATGGCGGAGTCTTTTTCAATCCCGCTAAAATCAAAACATCAGGAAAAGAATCATCAACTTTCCCTTGACTCTTTCGCTTATCTACCAAAGCTTCAGCGCACAATTCCCCAACTTGAGGTGGTGCAAAATCATGAGTAGAAAATAAAACTTCTACCATCCAATGAGCATGATTTAATTGACGGCACTTAATCCCAGGATATTGACTTAAACCCTCAGCAAATACCAGAGTCAAATCTTCTCTACTTAAGGTTGGAAAGATACCCTCTTGCATATCAAAATTGTGGGAAAGCAACATCCGCCCTGTTCCAGATTCTGTCATATTTTTAGTTACTTAATTTGAGAAATTGCTAACTTAATTACTCCTTGCACAGCCGCCTCTGATTCCTTGGCTAATGCAGCTTGTAGCGGCTCGATCGCACTTCGATCGCCCACTTTCATCAAAGACAAGGCCGCCGCCCTGCGACTTTCGCCATCGCCATGATGCAGCAACTCAATCAGATTGGGGATTGCAGGCTTATAGGCGAGATTTCCCAAAGCAGCCGCCGCCTCGCAACGCACGTCAACATCAACATCCGTTAGAGACTTCACCAAAATCTCAAATAAGTCGGCTTTGGGCTCTTCCTGGGCGATTTTGGCGATCGCCCCAACCACCGCCCCACGCACCACAGGCGAATCAGACGCGATCGCCCGATACAAATACTCCTTCGCACCCGCCCCAATAAACGCCAACGCCCAAGCCGCATGACCGATCGTACTTTCCGGCAAATCGGTAGATGCTAAAATATCCAACAAAGCCTGCACAGAAGGTTCACCAATCCTCGCCAGCGCCCCAATAGACGAACCCTTAACCACCGTATCCTCATCATTCAACAAAGCATGAATTAAATTAGGAACAGCAGTCGGATCGCCAATCAAAGTCAGAGTTTTACCCGCAGCACGCCGCACAACCGGATTAACATGATTTCCCAAAGCATCCAACAAAAAAGGAGTCGCCGCTTCACCAATTTCCGCCAGAGTTTCCGCACAACGCAGTCGAGTCATCCCCCGCGTATCACCCAAAGATTCAACCAGACTCCTCAAAAGCTCAGCATCATTAACATCAAAAGTATCTAAATCTATTTGTTCAGTAACTTGTTGAAGCAAAGCATCTGTTTCGGCATGAGCTAACACAATTGCAGCATCTTGGGATTGAGCATTAGAATTGACCATCATTGCCACCTAATTATTAGTAGTTATCGCCGCCAATTGAGTGCGGAGACTGTCTAGTCCAGCATCAATTTTAGCAAGTTCCGGCTCAATTTTAGCCATAGCTGCTTTCTGTGGTAGCTTAGCCTTTTGTGCCGCCGCCATCGTTTCATTCACCAAACGTTCCCGATACCGCTCAAATTCGGCAATGACTTCCACCAATTCTTCAGCCTCTATCTGTGTTGAATCTTCTGTTAAATCTGCGGCAGATTCATCACGAGCCGATGTTGTCAATTCTTCGTTTTCAGACATAGTTTTGAGAGTTTAATAACAGTTGAAAACAGTTAGGCGATCGAGTTCAGTTAAACTCACATCATACAGGATTCTTAGGAACTGGCAAGATGCCAGTTCCACAACCAATTAATTTTATTGTGGGGCGGGCATCTTGCCCGCCCAGTTAGTTGCTTGTGGGGTGGGCATCCTGCCCGCCCAGTGGCTTGTGGGGTGGGCATCGAACTGGCAAGATGCCAGTTCCACAACCAATTAATTTTATTGTGGGGTGGGCATCCTGCCCGCCCAGTTGCTTGTGGGGTGGGCATCCTGCCCGCCCTAAAAAAATATTGACAATAGTTGAATTTGACCAATCAAAAAGCATTTTTTCCAGAGACTTTAACGCGACACCGCAGCAGCCTCAGAAACTCTCAAGCGATTGTGTTCCAACAACTCTTCTAAAACAGACGGAGAAATACAACGACGCTCAGAACAGTATGCCATTTGTTTAACCCCATTGCTCATTTGAACCGTCATCACGCGCACGCGAAAATGATCGTTAATAAACCAACAGCGTTCCTGTCCTTGATTTGTCTCATATTCCGTCTCAATAGTCAATACCCCATCATCAGCAAAATTATAAATACCAATTACCGGAATACCTTCAACGTAGCCTCGATTTCTCAGAAACTTACCCATCTTCGGGTTATTGGGATTCGGCAAATCGATCAGAATTGCAGCATAATTTTGGTTCGGGATGGCATCATCCAAATTATCTTGCCACATAAAACTGCATCCCCCACTAACCAAAGCAGGATCTACATTTTGCTGTTGACAAACCTCTAAAACTCTGGGATCATCAATTGATAAGACATCAATCATGACATTGGATTCTCCCGACTCATCAGCAGCAGCAGTATCAAAATTGTGGACTGTTCGCTGAGTGAACCAAACGCCCTCACTCTTGCGAAAGAAATCCATCATAGTCATCGGTGGTGTTAGCAGCATTTCTATGTCAACTTAGCGAGAGGAATCAAGCAAGTCCCCTTGTCTGGGGGGATGGAAGGGAAATCGGATCGAATTTCGGTTAAGAAAATTAACTTTCTGGCGATCGCACAACAATCAAATTCTAGGATAAATGACACCGGACAACTTTGAGCAATTCCATCAATAAATCTTCAAAAATATAATGGCACTTCGTCAACACTCATTTTTCCTCTCTGAACCCCTGACTCTCACAGAAGTCTTACAAGCTATCGAGGAAAGCAAAAGCCTAGCTCAAACCAACCTTCAGGGAATCAACCTCAGCCAAATGGATTTATCCGGGATTGATTTGAGCGGAGCAAACTTGATTGGCGCGAACCTCAGCAAAACCAATTTCCAAGGTGCAAATCTCCAGGGAGTAGATTTGCGGCGCGCCAATCTCCGAGACGCCAATTTGAGTGGAGCAAATTTACAAGAAAGTTATTTTTTTCGAGCTGATTTACAAGGTTGCAATCTAGTTGATTCCAAGCTAGAATCAGCTAAATTTAAATTAGCTTTATATGATAGCAAGACTATGTGGCCAGAAGGATTTAATTACCAAAAATCCGAAGCTATTGGCCCGAAAGCTAGTCTGAGCGGAGCTTTTTTGAATGCAGCCAATCTCCGAGGAGCGGATTTAAGTTATTGCAATCTGCGAGGTGCTTATCTCAGTGGAGCGGATTTAACTGGAGCAAATTTAGAAGGAGCGGCATTAAGTGGCGCTAATCTTCAGAATGCTTTTTTGACTGGTGCTTATTTGCGAAATGCCATGTTAATTGGAGCTGAATTGCAAGGCGCAGATTTACGGGCTGCTGATTTGACTGGAGCAAATTTAGATCAATTGCAAAGTATTGCGGGTGCTGATTTCAGCTTGGTACAAGGATTGAGCGCCGAAACAAGAGCGATGCTTTGCAGTCGCAATTCCAAGGAGTTAGGTACTTGGAATCCTTATACTCGGAATAACACAGCTCAAAGTCTTGCAAATTAGATATCGTTTGTAGTGCGGACTTAAGTCCGCAAATTCAGAGGACTAAAGTCCTCACTACAAACCGTTTGTAGTGCGGACTTAAGTCCGCAAATTCAGAGGACTAAAGTCCTCACTACGAACAAATTTTAATTTTCCTATAAATTGCGTTCCAAATCGAACAGAAAACCGTGAATATACTCCTCAGTCCACTCCTCACCATAGAACCGCAGAAACATCCCCCTCGCAGGATCTTTCGCCGCACGATAGTTGATATAATTGCGTTGAGCCTGAAGAATCTCGACCAATCTCTGACTGTCGGTGACTGGTTGCGCGCGATCGACCAAATCGAGATAAGCTTGTAGATAATCCTTAAAAGCATCAAACACAAGAGTTTGCACAGCCTCAGTTTCCTTGGGACGAGTCCACAGAAAAGCAGGAGAAAAGAAAGGTTTTGCCTCTTCCGGAAAATCTCCGCCCCAGGGCAAATCTTTTTGATACTTGTTAAAAATCGGTAAAATCGGCTCAGAGTATTGCTTCTGATAAGCCGCATCATGGAAAAGCGGCTGCATATCCAAAGCAATCAAATGTCCCCCCGGTAAAGTCACCAAATCCGCCCCAAAAAAAGGCAAATCATAATTAATTTGCGGGAAAATCACAAAATTCAAAACCTGAAGAGCATCACCGCCCTCAACATGAGCCGCCCGAATTTGTCGCAGTTTGGGCGATTGAAAAGCATAGCTAGTAGTGACAACCAACTGCTCTTTTTTTCCTTTCCCAGTGATACATTCTTTTTTTTCAAAACCTGCTGGAATCGGATATGGAGCTAAGTCAAGTCGCTCCCTGAGCAGTGGGATGGCGTAATCTAAAAAAGGCTGATAGAGAGTCATTTTTAATTTATTTTGTCCCGGCGGGAACCGCTAAGGGAACAGCATCTTCAAACAAAAACTCGTACAAAAAGCGCTCTGACCATTCATGACCAAAATAGCTGCCGAACAGCCCGGATGCGGGGTCTCTTTCTGCACTATACTGATCGTATTCTTTCTGTGCTTTCACAATCCGCTGAATTTCTTCGGGAGTTGTCAGGGGAGTAGCTTGCTGTAGCATTTTCCAGTACAACTGGACGTATTCTTGATAGGCGGGAAACAATTGGTTCACTACTGTTTCGGCGTCGGTTTTGGCAAAGAGCAAATTCTTGGAAAAATACTGGTTGGCATCATAAAACTTCATTTCTAAGTCTTGTACCAACGAGCTGTATTTAGCTCGAATTTCGGTCAACGGTTCGATATACTTGTCTGTGTAAGCCCGATCGCGAAATAACGGCTGAAAATCTATCACCACCAAGATTTTCTTTTGTCCAAACGCTAAAAAATCAATCCCTAGCAACGGCACATCGTAATTGTGGCTTGGATAAATGACACTGTTAAAAATTTGTGCCGTTTCCCCAGCATCGATGTAGGTGTAGCGAATTTTTCGCAATTCAGGGCATTGATAACACCAGCTTTGAATTGTGGCGGGATTTTTACCTCTTTCACTCACCACAGATTCCAATCCAGAGGGAATGGGACGGCTCTCTAGTGCAAAGTTCTCAAACAGTTCTTTTTCTAGAAATTGCTGAAATGGCTTAAACATAGATTATAATTTAGCTCCTTCAATCTCTCCCTGAACACAGGATAATAGGCGATCGCCCTGGGCCTAGTCTCTTTTATGGATAACAAAGTAATATTTCGTTATGAAACCAAACGTGCGATCGCACTTAATCTAATGAAGACTTTTACCACACTCTCATCTTTGATTCTCTCAAATGTAACAAATCTTAATCAATTTTCTCATAATTCTAGTCTATAACTTGAATTGTACTCAATTCCCTCCGGACAATTTTAATAGCTATGCAATTAAGTGAAAGAGCAAAACAATTAATTCCCAAAGCGAGAATTGTCAGCTTTGCTACTTGGAAAAATATCTATCCAGATGAAGTAATTGCCATTTTTCAAAAGGCTGACGATGAAAGTCGATATCTCACAGATGAAGATTTAGAAATCATCAAAAATCTGGTTCCCGATACCTCTTCAATGTTAGAACAAGCAAGATTGCTGCGAGAGCAAGCTCCTAATCTTGTATCGAATGCCAGGGAAAAGGTGTTAGCCGACTTTCCAAATATCACCGAACCAGACAATGACCTCTATCCTGCTGAACGCGCCGAAGCTTGTTGGCGAGATTTTTGGCATTTCTTGCGCTCCGTCTCCTATAGCATAGCAGGGAAAAACCCGGAATTTACCAGTCAAGCAGGACTAGAAAACATGGAACTACTTTATCAAGAATTGCGAGTTCCCGTGGCGGCGATGCTCTGTGGATTACAACAATTAAAAATAGTCAGTTTACAGCAATTTAGTTCTGAGGAACAGCATTTATCTGGTCTTGCTTTTGACAATTTAATCGCTGGCTTAAAACAGTTCAGTCAAGTTTGACCGCTTAACAATCGCAGGAATTAACCACAGGCATTTAAGAAACCGGGTTCGTTCGCCCACATTCCTCGCACTTCAGGCCATATTTCCCGAAAAAACCCGGTTTCTGCCTCTAGAACTTGATAAAATATTCTTAATTGCGATCGAGCAAATTTTCTAAAGCCGCACCAACCACTCGATGATGGGAGTCTTGCCGCAGTTGACTCAACACCTGCTTCGCTTCTGGATCATCAAAATGCTTCAAAGCAGATGCAGTGTGCTGGCGAATCCCTTCATACTCAGAACTAGCCAGCGCCAACAACCGAGCCAATGCCGCTGCTTCCTGACTGCTTCCAGCTAAAGCACCGAGCGCGTCCACAGCCGCTTCCTGGGTGGTCATATCTTCCCCCGCCAAAGCTTCCACGCACACCTCAAACAGTTCGTTGTAGCACTCCATATCTACCAGCGCCCCCAAAATGCTGCGACGCACCAGCCAGTGGTCATCCTGAATAAAAGTCAGCACTAAATGAGACGCAGCGCACCTACCGAAGAGCGACAGGGAATTTGCCGCTTCGGCGCGCACATTGGGAGTGTTATCAAGTTTCATGATTTGCAGCAAGGCGGCGAAAGATTCGGCGGTTTGCTGTTGTCCAAATCCCCTGCTGACAAAGGTACGGACTAAAAATTCTGGGTCGTTGAGCCGAGCTTTTAGCAAAGGAACGGCAATCTCTGGTGTATAATCTTTCAGAGCTGCGATCGCCTTGAGTCGATATTGAAAATCAGAATTATCTAGAAACGCTTCAATTTCGTGAATATCCATAACCGCAACAGAGCAGGACTTTTCCTTACTTTAAACAACAGGGTTCACTTTGTGCAACTTACCAAAATTATCTTAACACCGAAATCTTTTTTTGACCGTGAACCTCGTTTCTTTAAACTCTCTCATCAAATCTCGTCTGAAAACTTCCGTATTTGAACCAATATTGTCGCAGTTCATGATGAGGTGTATGCAAACTCCCTTTCCCTTGATAGAGCATCACTTGTCGGTGATTTCCCATCCAAACTCGTTTGAGCGGTTCCACAGAAATTAAGCATCCTCCTAGACTGATGATACATTGCTCAAATCTCTCAACGGCTGGGTAGTCTAAAGTTTCAAAAATCAAAAATTGACCTAAAAAAATTAGGTGACGGCTTCGTATCCAAGCCTGCATTTTTTTATCGGCTATTGGGGGTAATAGCTGGTAAAAGTATAGTCATCTATTACATGACACGGGAGGCACCCGGTCCCTCCCCTTTCGCTTTCACTTCGAGCGGATTAACCCGCCTCGGCTGAGCTACGCAGCTCTCTATCCCATTGCTGAAGGCATTTGGGATTGCTTTTC
>NZ_JAEQDD010000057.1:0-30265 GCF_020737885.1 Microcoleus sp. PH2017_34_RAT_O_A
GCTCTTCCCGCAAATATTAAAATTAATTGAGGTATGAGGTATGTAGTTGCGCTTCAGCGCTCTTCCCGCAAATATTAAAATTAATTGAGGTATGAGGTACGTAGTTGCGCTTAAGCGCTCTTCCCGCAAATATTAAAATTAATTGAGGTATGAGGTATGTAGTTGCGCTTAAGCGCTCTTCCCGCAAATATTAAAATTAATTGAGGTATGAGGTACGTAGTTGCGCTTCAGCGCTCTTTCCGACGTTTGATAGTCAACATATTTTTGACTGTGTTAAGAAGTCCGTAATTTGGGATTTAGCGCTCTTTCCGATATCCCCAAAAGAGCGCTAAAGCGCAACTACGTACCTGGATTTAATAGACATTTTGCAAGATATCTATTACCTAAGCAGCAACTTTTGTTCTCACCAGACTGACAAAATTTGACAGCATATGCAATCCCGTACTCGAAGACTTTTCCGGGTGAAACTGCACCGCCATCAGATTATCTTTAGCGATCGCCGCCGTCACATTTTGACTTCCGTGAGTCACCATAGCCGATCGCACTTTCAAATCAACCGGATCGACATAATAAGAATGCACGAAATAAACCCAAGGATCGGAGGGTAAACCTTCCCACAGCGGTTGATTCGGCTGAGCAAATTCTAATTGATTCCATCCCATGTGCGGAATTGTCAGCCCCGGTTCCGACTGAAACCTGCGGACTTTGCCCGAAATAACGCCCAAGCCTGGTTCTACGCCTTCCTCCGAACTTTCAAACAGGATTTGCAAACCCAAACAAATGCCTAAAAAAGGTTTTCCCGAGGCGATCGCACTTTTTATCGGTTCTATCAAATTGCGCGATCGTAAATTCTGCATTGCCGGATCGAAGGAACCCACTCCCGGCAAAACCACCGCATCAGCCTGCTCGATGATAGCAGGAGAATCCGTAATTTTTGGCACTGCACCCACATTTTCCAAGCCTTTACAGACAGAGTGCAGATTGCCCATGTCATAGTCCACTACTGCGATGACAGACATTGACTTACTTGCCTTATATTATCAATATCGCTATTATTGCATACAATCAGTCATTAGTCAGTTGTTATTAGTTATTGGTTATTGGTTATATGTTGCTGCCAATTCCCAATTCCCAATTCCCAATTCCCAATTCCCAATTCCCAATTCCCAATTCCCAATCATTTATGACAACAAAATTTTTATTAACATCATTTGATACTTGGCTTCCCCATCAGAAATCCAACTCTTCCGACGATTTATTAGCCAAAATTTCCCAAATTCAATCTTTGCCTGATTCGCTAACTTTTTTGAGAAAACTGCCCGTAGATTTTCAGGAAGCGCCGAATTTGGCGATCGCCCAAATCAACCAAATCCAACCCGAAACCATTATCTGCTGCGGCATGGCCGAAAGCCGGGAAAAATTAACCGTAGAATCTTGCGCTTGCTGCGATACAGACATTCTGAAAACAAAAGTCAATCTCGAACCGCTAGTCGCTGATTTATGCACCACAGAAATCAGTTACGAAGCCGGAAAATATGTTTGTGAAGCTCTCTATTACGCAGTTTTAAAACATATTCGCAATGCTCAACTTCCCGCTAAATGTATTTTCGTCCACGTGCCAATTTTAACATTAGAAAATTCTGACAAAATTGTCGGCGATTTTTTATCTATTGTCAATCGCCTAACAATTAACCACTGTCAACTGACAACTGACAACTGACAATTGCCAATTGCCAATTGCCAATTGCCAATTGCCAAGTTGTTAACCGCCGTAATTCCAGCCCGTCGTTTCTAATAGCAACGGATCGCCCTCGCGATGAACACCGGCACCGATAACTTCACCGACATAAACCGTGTGATCTCCGTGTTCCACAGCACCAACAACATTGCACTCAATGTAACCCAGAGTATCCGAAATAATCGGACAACCGGTTTCGGCGCCTAGATAAAATTCTACATCCTCAAATTTATTGCCAACGCGGCGCTGCTGCTTGAAGAATTTCTGGGCTAACTCTTTTTGTCCAGCTTCCAGGAAACTCAAAGCAAACACACCGCTAGCTTTGATCATGGCGTGGGATTTGGAGTCTTGCTTGACGCAGTTGACGACTAAGGGAGGGGTAAAGGAAGATTGCATCACCCAGCTAGCGGTGAAACCGTTGACTTCTTCCCCGTCTTTGACACCGCAAATGTACAATCCGTGAGGGATTTTGCGGAGGAGGGTCTTTTTAGCTTGTTCGTCTAGCACGGGCTTACCTGTCGATCGATAATTCTACACCGCCCAGTTTACCAATGTCCCGTCCACAAACCCAACTGTCTTAAGGGCGATGCGCCACACGGAGAATCTTGAGATTGCCAATATTAGTTTTTTCACAACCAAATTTTCTGCTTGCCACAATATTTATTTTTATTAACTTAAATTGAGTTTTTCCGATGTTTTGACAACCAACTATATACTATGTTAAGACTTTAGCTATTAATCTTAGAATCTAAACGCAGTCACTCAATTAGTTAACAAAACCGGAGATAATTCGATGACAGAATCGTTTAAACGGAACTTTGGTTTAGGTCTTGTAGCAGTCAGTATATTATCTCTAATTTGTTTCGGCATAATAGGGATTGGCAGAGATGGCCAGCTAAATGCTGACGGTTCTGTACTTTACGCTGCTGGGCGTGCTTGGCTGAAGGGTTTAAATCCCTACAACCACGATATGCTGACTCAGAGTGTAGCGACAATAAAAGAAATTGACACGCTTCAAGATGCGGCTTTCTTTTATCCTCCTCAATCAGCCGCATTGTTTATGTTTGTCGGTCTTTTCGATTACCCTGTTGCCAAATTCGTTTGGCTATTACTCAACTTGCTGTCAATCGCAGCTATTATTGCGATGACAGTTCGCACCATCAACCAACATCAAAATAACAGTCAAAATCAACTCGGCAGTTTGGTGATGGCTGCGATGATTATCGGCAACCCATTCACTGCCCACGTTGTGTGGATGGGTCAAACTTCTTTGATGGCTTTTGCCGGGACAATGGCTGCTTGGTTCTTCAGCCAACGGCAAAAATTTGTATTGGCAGGTATCTGTTTGGGTATAGCCAGTTTTAAGCCGCAACTATGCTTATTGCTGGGTATTTGGTTTTTGCTAGAACGGAACTGGAAAATATTAGCTGTAGCCTTGGCAACGGTTATAATTATGAGCGCTTACCCATTGGTGCTGTACGGCGGGCCAGTTGGGATGCTGGCAGCATGGCATCAAGGAATTCTAGACAGCTATAGTTCTTTGCCTTTCAATCAACCGGGGTTTCAAGATAAAGTTGGTATGGAAAGTCTTTTCGCTTCTTTAGGCTTGAAGGTACCGGCTATCAAGATTGTGGCAGTAATTTTAGCGGTTGTGCTGTGGGTGTTTCGCAATAGAATTAATCGCGAAGATGTGTTGGCTCTGCTGATGGGTATATCCTTCACCTTTCTGGGATATACTCACGTTTACGATTATGTAGGTTTGTTCCCGATTCTGACTTCGCTGTGGCTGTATTGCAGCAATAACCGCAAAGCTTTGCTCGGCAGTATTGCCTTAGTTTTTCTGCTCTTTTTTCCGAGACGGATATTTTTAGCAGCGGGTTTGCCTTTTTTGATTCACTGGAGAACAATTGTTGTTTTAATTCTAGTAGTTGGTGTTGTTCTATTCAGCATGAAATCTAAATCGAGTGAGGGATTGCAACAAGAAATTGCTTGATTTTGGGTCGAGTTACCAGTGACGATATTTTTAACTGTCCACTGGCGACTCCCTTGCTCAAAACTCTCAAACAACTCCGTGCTTTTTAAACCAATCTTGCAGCTTTTTCCAAGCATCATTGGCTTCTTTTTCCCGATAAGTGGGGCGATAGTCGGCGTTAAAACCGTGGGGTGTATCTGGATAAAGCACAATTTCGGAACCGCTGGTACCAGTTTTGAGAAGTTGTTGCATTTTCTCGACTGTATCGTTGGGAATTAAGTCATCTTTGCCACCGTAAAGCCCCAATACTGGCACTTTCAAAGTTGCTGCAAGGTCGATCGGCCCTTTGGGAGTCAAAGGCGTAGAATCGCTAGCCAAACGCCCGTACCAAGCCACACCAGCTTTGACTTTCGGGTTGTGGGCTGCGTACAGCCACACAATTCTGCCACCCCAGCAAAATCCGGTAATCCCTAACTTATCAATATTGCCCTTGGCTGACTTTTGCGCCCAATCGACGGTAGCATCTAAATCGGACATGACTTGAGCGTCGGGAACTTTGGAGACAACTTTACTGACAATTTCTTGAATGTCGGTGATTTTAGAAACATCACCTTGACGGGCAAACATCTCTGGGGCGATCGCCAAATAACCTAATTTAGCAAAACGGCGGCAAATATCTTGGATGTGCGCGTGAACCCCGAAGATTTCTTGAATCACTAAAATGACTGGAAAATTGCTACCGCTGGCCGGCATTGCCCTGTATGCTGGAATCTGCCCGTCTTTCACGGGGATTTTAACTTCACCTGCAACTAAATTCGTTGCATCTGTGGTAATAGTTGCCAAAGAAATAGGATGAACTGCTAATGCAAATCCGGCGGTTAATGCGGTGACAGTGATAAATTGTCTGCGAGTTAAATCTTTCATTGGTAATGGGGAATAGGGAATAGGGAATAGGGCATTGGGCATTGGGAATGGGGCATTGGGCATTGGGAATGGGGCATTGGTTATTGGGAAGAAGGCCCGCGCCGGGCATTGGGCATTGGGTATAGGGCATTGGGTATAGGGAATAGGAACCAACCAATAACAAATAACCAATAACAAATAACCAATAACAAATAACCAATAACAAATAACCAATAACTACTGACGAAATAGCCGATCGTGCTCTGGATGATACAAGCGCGATCGCCCTTGGGCCTCTTTTCCCAAAGCCGGACTAATCACATACATCGTCGTTCTGATCAAATTATGTTCGCGAGTGGCGATCGCCATTTTGTCAAGAGGAACCAGCACAATCTTCTCATCAGGCCAGCCCAACCGATAACAAATCGCCACAGGCAAATCAGACGGGTAATATTCCATCAACTTAGCTTGAGCCTGTTCGACATGGCGGGCGCTCAAATACAGACACAAACTCGCTTGATGAGCCGCCAAACCAGCTAATTCTTCACGTTCTGGTACTTCAGTTCTGCCGCTAATTCTGGTCAAAATAATTGTCTGCACAACTCCGGGAACTGTCAACTCAATTTTAAGTTTAGCCGCCGCAAGTTGGAAAGCGCTAATTCCCGGAATTACCTCAAAAGCAATTCCCGCTTCAGCCAAAGCGTGCATTTGTTCGCCGACTGCGCCGTAGAGACAGGGATCGCCCGAATGCAGTCGGACGACGCTTTTGCCGGCTCGCACTCGATCCACCATCAAAGGTACAATCTCTTCGAGAGTCTTATCTGCCGTTTGGATAACTTCAGCATCCGCGCGCACCCCCTCTAAAATTTGCTTTGGAACTAGGGAATCGGCAAATAATATGACATCGGCCTGGGCCAGCAATTTTTGAGCCCTAACAGTCAACAAATCCGGGTCTCCGGGGCCTGCACCTACAATGTATACGCCTGGAATTAGGGATTGAATCTCTGTCAAACTCATTGCTGATAAAAAATTTGCGAAATTTACTGGCGTTTCCGGATGCACCTATTTTGGTTGGAAGTAAGGGATGGTAGATGCACCCTGGTTTTGAACCCTAGAGACTAACGTCTCTGGGGTTTTTTATTGATCCTCTGGGGATTTGGGAGCAACCTTTGTGCGATCGCCCGTGGCTGATACAACATCTGGCAAAGGTCGATCGAGCAAATAAAGCCAAGCCAACCCGCCAAAACCTAACACAATCCCAGTCAAACTTACCATCTGCGCCGTCCGCAGCGGCCCGAACATCAAACTATCAGTTCGCAACCCTTCAATCCAGACTCTACCGCAACTGTAAGCTGCGATGTAAACCAAAAACAAAGCACCTGTTTTTAACCTAATTTTGCCCTGCAAATCGCGGAAAAACAAAGTCAGCAGCAACCCAAATACTGTCAAATTCCACAGAGATTCGTAGAGAAAAGTGGGATGGAAGTATTCAAAATTAGCATAGGCGATCGGGCGACTGTTTGCCGGAATATAGAGTTTCCAGGGCAAATCCGTAGGACTGCCAAAAGCTTCGGAATTAAAGAAATTTCCCCAACGTCCGATCGCCTGACCAAGAATTGCCGAAGGTGCGATCAAATCGGCCAATTGCCAAAAAGAAACTCGCTGGATTTTCGCAAAAATCAAAGCTGCGATCGTGCCGCCCAAAATTGCGCCGTGAATGGCAATTCCGCCTTTCCAAATCGCAATAATATCTTCAGGTCTCTGGGCGTATTGCTGCCACTCAAAAGCCACGTAATAAATTCTAGCGCAAGGAATAGCGCCCAGAACCAGCCAAATTGCTAAATCGCCCAGCAATTCCGGGTTAACGCGGCGTTTTTCGGCCAAATATTGGGACAGACTGACCCCAATCAAAACGGCAGAAGCTATCAACAGCCCGTACCAACGAACGGCTACGGGGCCGAGTTGAAAGATAATCGGGCCCGGGGATGTGAATTGAAAACCTAAAGGCAGCGCAAGAATATTTAGCACCATGAAAGTTGAATTATTTTTGGTGGAAAGCTGTCAAATTTGCATACCCTTTCACAAACTACAGAGTTTATTTTAGGTGACTGCGGTCATTTACACGCAATATTTGGGGAATTTCGCCGAAAATTAACTTTGTTGTCGAGATTTCTGTTATTGCAACCTTGTTGACGTGACACGACGGACTCAAAGGCTACACTCAGAATCACAGAATTACCTTGCAATGCCTCCAGGAATATACAGCAGGTTGCAGGTTTAGGAAGTACACCCGCTTATCGAGCAATTCCCGTTGGGACAAGGCACTGCCCTCCATACTGCACTTCATAAACTGGGGATAGGCTGTAAGCATCAGTCGGGCTTGACATAAAAAAACTATGGGTGTTAGTATGCACTAATCAAAAAAATAATATTCTTTAGAAAAAAATTATGGTAAAATCCAAATTTTACATTCCTTCCTTGGACGGAATTAGGACGATTGCTTTTTTCATTGTCTTTTTATCTCATGCAGGGGGCGAGAATATTTTCCCTGGGGCCTTTGGTGTAACAGTGTTTTTCTTTTTAAGTGGATATTTGATCACAACTTTGCTGAGACGTGAATATGAACAAAACCAATTCATTAATTTAAAACATTTTTATTTACGACGTATTCTGCGAATTTTGCCTGGGTTTTATGTAATTTTATTCCTAGCATCTATCTTGACCTGGATAGGTGTACTTGAAGGAGAAATACAACTACCAGCTTTTTTAAGCCAGGCTCTCCATTATTATAACTATTATGTAACTTTTTTTGGTGGTTCCGGAGTAGCTCCTGGTACTCAGGTATATTGGTCTCTGGCGGTGGAGGAACACTTCTACTGTCTTTTCCCTTTTCTCTACATAAGTTTACTCAAAATGCGTGTGAGTCCCCAAAGGCAAATGTTAATTATTTGGGGGATTTGCTTAGCTATTCTAATTTGGAGATGTGTTCTAGTGTTTGGCAGGGGAGCAGATGAAAATAGCATCATTTTTTTATCAGATACGAGAATAGATAGTATATTGTTTGGCTGTGCATTAGCGGTCAATGGCAACCCAGTATTAGATGCTCCCTATGGCTCTGATAGACTGTGGAAGTATTTCGTACTACCAGCCGGAATTACTGTAATTATTTTATCGTTTATATGTGATTCTAGTGAATTTGAAAGTACAGTGCGTTACACTATTCAAGGTATTGCACTACATGGTCTTTTTATGGCTGCTATCCGTTTTCCCGATTGGGGAGTATTTCAAATTCTCAATTGGAATTGGATGCGGTTTATCGGTTTGCTTTCATACTCGCTTTATTTAGTACACCATACTGTAATTAAGGCTGTTTATCTTTATTTACCTCAAGTTTATGTGGTTTTGCAAGGAGCGATAAGTATGCTGATTTCCTTGATATTAGCCTATGCAATATATAGGTATATAGAGATGCCATGCGGAAAGCTACGCAAGCAGTTGTCATCCTCATCAAGTTAAGTGCCACAAAAAATTTACCAAGTCTATTTTCGCCAATTTCGTCACCGATAGGTGGCAGCTTTGGTCGAAAAGTTTTAATATAGAGGGTGGTTTTAAATTTTCTGATGACCTATGTCTCCTACTTCCGTTTCTCAGGTGTACTCTTCTGGTAATTCCAGGGATGCGAATCAGTCTCGCAAGACTGATGCTTTGGCTGTTGAGTCTGGTAAAATTCCGCCGTTGTTGGGCGCGAATTTGGCTGAGTTAACGGAGTGGGTACAGCAGCAGGGACAACCGGCTTATCGCGGGAAACAGTTGTATCAGTGGATTTATGAGAAAGGGGCGCGATCGATCTCTGACATTTCTGTATTCTCGAAACAATGGCGCGAGACTGTTGCTAAAATTCCGATCGGGCGATCGACTATTCATTTGCGATCGGTCGCACCAGACTCCACCGTAAAGTATCTCCTAAAATTAGCAGACGGTCAAATCATTGAAACCGTCGGCATTCCCACCGAAAAACGGCTGACAGTGTGCGTCTCAGCCCAAGTTGGCTGCGCGATGGGCTGCGACTTTTGCGCCACGGGTAAAGGCGGTTTCAAGCGCAACTTAGAAAAACACGAAATCGTCGATCAAGTCTTGACAGTACAGCAAGATTTCGGCCGCCGAGTCAGCCACATCGTATTTATGGGGATGGGCGAACCCCTGCTGAATTTCGATAATGTCGTAGCTGCTGTCAAGTGTTTGAATCAAGACGTAGGAATTGGACAGCGAAACATCACCATTTCCACAGTCGGAATCCGCAATCGCATCACCCAACTAGCTGAACATCAACTGCAAGTTACCCTCGCCGTCAGCCTCCACGCCTCCAATCAAAGACTGCGCGAAGAGTTGATTCCCAGCGCCCACCCTTATCCTTTGGGTGAGTTAATGGCAGAATGCCGCGAATATGTGCGATCGACTGGACGTAGGTTAAGCTTTGAATACGTACTCTTAGCTAATGTGAATGATTTACCGGAACACGCCGCCGAGTTAGCAAGTCAGTTGCGCGGCTTTCAGTGTCACGTCAATTTGATTCCTTACAATCCGATTCAAGAAGCTGAATATCAGCGGCCAACTCCCAATCGAATTAACAATTTTGTGACGGTTTTGAAGGAAAAGAAAATTGCAGTTAGCGTGCGATATTCTCGTGGTTTAGAAGCAGATGCCGCCTGCGGACAATTGCGGGCCTCCGAGGTTTAATAGTAGATTTTTACTGTTAGGTAAAATTGGTTCGTAGTGAGGACTTTAGTCCTCTCTCATTTGATGCGGACTAAAGTCCTCACTACGAACGTTTTTGATTGTGTTTGTGCGAGATGACATGATATTACAACACACTCTACAAGCGTTTAACCAGTATCCACCGCAACTCCAACGGCGGCGTTTCTTGCACCGGAAATAAATCGCGCCCACTCGCCCAACTGACAAACCAAGGCGTCGGCGGCCACGCAGAATCAGGCAAATGTTTTTGTTCGTATTCAATCACCGATTCATCGGCAATAATTTCTAACGGTAAACCCTCGATAGCTGCTTCCAATTCTTGTCTGGTAATTAAATAAGACCAACACAATTCTGACATTTGTTTTGCCATCTCATCTGGTTCATAGCCCTCGACAGCTAAGAAAGTGCTGAACAAGATAAACCCGCCACTTAACACAGCATCGGACATTTTGCCGAGAAATAAGCGGATTTGTTCGGGATAGCGGAAGTGCGAGAGAACTTCGGTAGCAATCGCTAATTTGTACCGATAGGTTTTCATCCTCAATAAAGGATCTAAAACGTCGCCTTGGATGACATGAATCGGCAACTTTTCGGCGGTGGCTGCTGCTGAGAGTTTTTCGGCAAATATCGGCGTTAGCTCGATCGCATCCACGGAATGTCCTAACCTAGCTAAAGGCAGACTATTGCGCCCTGGGCCCGCACCGACATCTAAAATAGCTGCTTTACCCGGTTCCCCTAATTCGGCGACAATTGCCATGACTTTAGCATCGGGATGGCTGCCAAATAAAGGTTCGGGGCGAATATCCGGCCAGGTATGATATTTCTGGGCCATCGATTCGACTTGAATCTTGGTATTCAGAGTAATCCCGCCGCCTAAGCCAGTTTGGGGATTGGCGGGAAAGTATGAGACGATGAGATTAGCGTGGGGAGAATTTTTGAATCCTTCTGTTAAGGCGTTAGCGATTAATGTTCGCAAATTTTCGGTTTGGGCAGCGTCGAGGTTTTGTCCGAGAACTTTTAAGAAGTCTGAGAGTAATTTTAGATAGTCGTCTAGCATTGATGGCAAACAAGGTAGATAAAATTCTCCCTTGATGCCGATGTTCTTTTTGAGTCTTTCTTTGAGAATTAATTTCAGGCTATTAGAATCAGTCAGCGGCGGGCCAGTTTCGGGCGAGTCGCTGACAGGCAATTCTGGGGAAGATGCGGCACTGGTAGGGTTTTTAGTCACAATGTTTTCGATGATAACCGCGCAATTTGCGGAAAAGTGCGATCGACATTACGGACAATCATAACCTCGGTGGTTGCTCTCGGTGGCGAAATTTGGTATAATTGTCTGCTGCCAAGATTCAGACATTAAACAGGAGGTCGATCGGCAATAAGTGCGATCGCGCCTAACATAATTTTATGCTCTTGCACCTGAATTCTCGCGTGCAGCGTTTCTGGCGTATCATCAGGCAATACCGGCACCGCAGCCTGCATTAAAATCGGCCCGCTGTCTACTTCCAAATGAGCGATGTGCACCGTACATCCCGTTATTTTCACCTTAGCGGCGAGTGCTTGCTCAACGGCGCGAATGCCTGGGAAACTCGGCAGCAAACTGGGGTGAATGTTAATAACTTTGTCTGCAAAAGCATCAAGCAAAACTTTGGTAACAATTCGCATCCAACCCGCCATCACCACCCATTCTACATCATGGGATTGAAAAGTTTTAACAATTTTTGTATCTAATTCTTCGCGGCTTTTGCAATCGCGGTGATTGAGCAAAATCGAGGGAATGCCGTATTTTTCCGCTCTGGCGACAGCTTTAGCTTCGGGATTGTTGTAAATTAACACTGGGATTTTAGCGTTGAGTTGTCCCTGTTGGATGGCTTCGGCAATTACCTCGAAGTTGCTACCGCTACCAGAGGCTAAAACTCCTAGTTTTAACGGTGGATGAGTCGGATCGATCGCCGGAAAGCCAATCTCAGGAGAAATCAGGCTGGCAGTGGAATTAGTAGATACTGGGTTAACCGTCATAAGTTATTGGTTATTGGTTATTGGTTATTGGTTATTGGTTATTGGTTGTTGGTTGTTGGTTGTTGGTTGTTGGTTAACTGTCATACCAATTTAATGTGAAGTTGCATAGAATCGGATCCCCCTAAATCCCCCTTAAGAAGGGGGACTTTGAGAAAAATCTTGTCCCCCCCCTTATTAAGGGGGGTTAGGGGGGGATCGGATTTGGGAGCAGCCTCATAAAAAATTGTTATCAACTGTCAACTGTCAACTGTCAACTGTTTAAATAGCCTGAAAAACATTCAATCAGATTCTACAACAATACCATTAAAAAACTCTTCCCTCAGAAGCGAATAAATTTTCAGATCCCAATATCTGCCCTTGACAAATAGCTGCTGTCGCAAAATCCCTTCCAACTGCATCCCCACTTTTTCCATCACCCTCGCCGAAGCAATATTGTTAACTTCACATCTACCCACAATTCGATTTAGCAACATCTCCCGAAAGCCAAATTCAATAATTGCATTGACAGCCTCGCTCATGTATCCTTCTCTCCAATATCTCGCAGAAAGTGCATAGCCAATTTCCGCGCGGCTGTGCGTCATGCTCCATTCCACATATCCGCAAGTCCCGATAAACTTTTTCTCGGCTTTGTGGACAATTCCCCAATCTACAAGCTCTTTTCTTTTGTACATTTTTGTCAGAGACTTAAGAAAGTATTTAGTGTCTTCGATGGAGGTGTGGGTTGACCACATTGTGTATTCGGAGACTTCCGGGTTGGAAGCATACTCAAACATATCGCTGGCATCATTTAAAGTGATTTTTCGGAGCAGGAGCCTTTCAGTTTCTATAGTGGGTATATTTGCTAATATATCGAGCAATTTCATTTTGACATTGACCTATATTGTGATACCATTTAAAACTAAAAGCTAAAATTTACAAGCCAATGGTTCCGATAAAATCTGGGCGTTTTAACTGGTTGGACAATGAGTCGATCGCAGCTTGGACATTTCTGGCCCCAGCTTTACTGTTTCTGGGTACTTTTTTGATTTGGCCGATCGCCTATTTATTCTACCTTAGCTTTACCAGAGGCAGCTTTACCCAGTCGGGAGTGCGTTTGATTGGCGCCAATAACTACTCGCGCCTGCTCACAAATCCGGATTTTTGGCAAGTTCTCCAAAACACGATCTATTTTACAACCGCGACAGTCATTCCTAGTTTAATAATTCCGTTGGGTTTGGCAGTTTTGCTAAATCGCTCGTTTGCTTGGCGAGGAGCTCTCCGCACTGCTTATTTTATCCCTTCGATTACCTCTCTAGTGGCTGTTGGCTTGGGTTGGCGGTGGTTGTTTCAGACCGAAGGCCCGGTGAATGATATGCTAAGGGCGATCGGCTTAAATCCAATTCCTTGGCTCAGCAGCACAGTTTGGGCAATGCCAGTCATAATTCTGCTCAGTGTTTGGAAACAATTAGGCTTTAATATGGTAGTATTTTTAGCAGGATTGCAAGCAATTCCGGTAAATCGTTACGAAGCAGCAGAATTGGATGGAGCTAATGGTTGGCAGCAATTTTGGCACATCACTTTACCCGGTTTGCGGCCGACTTTAGTATTTGCTACCATTACTACAGCTATTTTTACTCTACGCAGTTTCGAGCAAGTCTATGTCATCACCGGCGGCGGCCCTTTGAACTCTACTAATTTGCTAGTTTATTATATTTACGAGCAAGCTTTTTCCCAATTCGATTTTGGCTATGCAGCCGCAGCAGCAACTTTTCTGATGGCGATAGCTTTGATATTAGTTTATATTCAGCTTCGAGTTTGGGGCGAAGATTCTTAACTAGCTACGAACACAGCTATTAGTGTCAAATTAAGAGGGTTCGCATCCCAACTACACACAAAGGTACGTTGTTGGGCTTTAGCCCTCTTTCGACGTATATATAAAGGAGGCTCAAGCCCAACTACACACAAAGGTACGTTGTTGGGCTTTAGCCCTCTTTCGACGTATATATAAAGAGGGCTAAAGCCCAACAACGTACCTAATTTTTATACTCCATTCCCAATTATCAATTATTAATTGTATATTCCATATGATCTGCTGTTTGTGCGGCTTGCGCTGTTCCCAAAAGCTTGCCGACAACGTGCAAAGACATATCAATTCCCGCAGCAATTCCCCCAGATGTAATGATTTTGCCGTTATCGACAAATCGCTGATTTTCAACAACAGTTGTATTCGGAGCTAATTCTCTCAACAAATCCAATGCCCCATGGTGTGTAGTTGCGGCCAAACCTTCCAACAAGCCAGCTTTTGCCAACAGCAGCGAACCCGTACAGACAGAAAGCACTAATTCTGCTGTTTGCGAACAATCTTTTATCCAGTTAATCACGGCTGAATTATCGATTAACTTTCTCGTGCCTAGTCCTCCCGGTACAATTAAAATATCGGGTGGCGGACAATCGGAAAAAGTACAATGGGGATTTACGCTCAAACCGTTGCGCGCGCTGACTGCACCGGGATTTTCGGCTACGGTAGAGACTGCAAAAGGTCGTGAATCCTTATTTAATTCTGATGTCACCGAAAACACTTCAAAAGGCCCGGCAAAGTCCAGTACCTCGACATCATCGAACATGAAAATAACTACGTTCCTAGTTGGCATAACACATACTTCTGATAGAGGTCAAAAATAGCAGCGATTTGTTAGAGTATAAATGCTATGATTTAAATCATTAAAGCTATGCCGAAAAATATTCGCCATCGCGACGCCATAAAAATCGGTTTTTTGTGTCTTGTTTGCGCGTTAGCAATTACTATTTCGCCAATTTTTACCCCGGCTCAATTGACCAGTCAATTAGAGTTTCGGATTACTCAATTAGAAAGTCAAATTGCTGAACTCCGCGGACAAATCAACAGTTTGCAGTCTCAAGGTTCTGGAGTTAATCGGCCTCAGTCTCCGAACCGTCCGAGTTCGAGCCGGACAAATCCTAGAATGCTTTCGGAAGATCCGATGTTTGACAATTTAGCAACTTTGGCAATTGAAACTAAGCAGGATGTGCTCAAAATTCAAGAGCGGTTGTCTAAGTTAGAAGCATCAAGAAATCGTTAGTCATTAGTCAGAAGTGCGAGCGTCCCCGCTCGCGAACAGCAGTCATTAGTCATTAGTCAGAAGTGCGATCGTCCCCGCTCGCGAACAGCAGTCATTAGTCATTAGTCAGAAGTGCGATCGTCCCCGCTCGCGAACAGCAGTCATTAGTCATTATTCATCAGGAAGAAGGAAGAAGGAAATAGTAAGAAGGAAGAGGGAAATATAGCCTTTCTCAAAAAGGTGAGGTATGACTGACAGGTTATATAACCACTGAAACCAAAAGGGCTGAAGCCCAACAACGTACCTCATCTTTCTGAGAACCGCTATAGTAAGAAGGAAAAGGTAAGTAGTAAGAAGGAAAAAGTCTCCCACTCTCCCACTCTCCCACTCTCCCACTCTCCCACTCTTCCCCTCTCCCTCTCCCTCTCTCCGACTTTGAGCTACCCAAAAGCAGGGTCTGCTCAAAGTCAACTTGCAGAACTATTCAATGATATGGAAATAATAGGCTGCAACCAGCAAATTGATACCTAACAGACCCAAAAACCAGGCTGCGCGAAAGGTGTAAGGGAATTTGCCCGTTTTCATCACGGAGTCGGATTTTAATTGGTTCTTTGCTATGTCTGCCATAATTCAAGCTCCTAATTCACAAGTCACTGTATTCACAAATAGCAGAGAGCGTCGCACATGACACAATCTAAGAGTGTTATTTTTTGTAACTAGGACTTGATACCGAGTTGAATTCAGATTGATTTCAATGGCTCTCTCCGGCGTGGTAGGAACTGCGGACTAGGGGCCCCGATCGCACTCGCTCAAACCCCATCTCGCGGGCGATCGACCCGAAACGGTCAAATTCGGCTGGCGTCCAGTATTTGCGGACTGGGAGGTGTTCTAGAGATGGTCTCATGTATTGACCGAGGGTGAGCCGATCGCACTTGGCATCCCGCAAGTCGGCCATCGCTTCCACAATCTCGGTCTCGGTTTCCCCGTGCCCCAACATCAAACCGGATTTGGTGGGAATAGTTGGGTCAAATTCCTTGACGATACGCAGAAGGTCGATCGAGCGATCGTACTTGGCCCCCCTCCGCACCGGCCCTTGCAACCGGCGCACCGTCTCAATATTGTGGTTGTAACAAGCCGGTTTTGCCTCCACCACCGTCCGAATCCGCTCCCGCTGCAACTCATCAAGCCCGGAATTCTCCCCGGGGGCGGGCGCGGGGGCACCGCCCCTACCGATGCCTCCCCAAAAATCCGGCGTTAGTACCTCAACCTCAGTATCGGGGTTTAAGTGCCGGATTTGGGCGATCGTCAACGCAAACCAACCCGCCCCTCCATCCGGCAAATCGTCCCTCGCTACCGAAGTCAGCACTGCATAGCGCAAACCCAACAATTGCACCGCCTGGGCCACCTTTTGCGGTTCCTCGGGATCGAGGGGCATCGGAGAATGACCTTTATCTACTTGACAAAAAGCACAAGCACGGGTGCAAGTCGGCCCCATCAACAAAAAAGTCGCCGTTTTTTGGGCGTAACACTCGCCCCGGTTGGGACATCTGCCTTCCTCGCAAATCGTATGAATTTGCCGCTGTTTGATAATTTTCTGCACTGCGGAAAGTTCGCTAGCTTTGCCAATCGGCCGTCGCAGCCAATCCGGCATCGCCTCGATTTCGCTCCGCATTTGAGCGGCAGTTGCTTTGACAGTAGGAGTTTGAGGAGTTTGGGGCGACATAAAACCTGCATGGCGATCGAGTTAATATATGCGATCGTATCCGAAATCAAAGTCCCTCAACTTGTAGGAATCTAACCCCAAATCAGAATCCGGATCAATTGCAGCTAAACTAAACTCGTTCAGAATTCTAGGTAGAATTCTCTTAGGGATATACTAAAGATTGCAAATCACAAGACCACACGGGAAGCGGCAAACTCAGAGACTTCATTCAGTCCTGAGAGGAAAGCGACTCGGAGGACTTTAGTCCCCGTGGTATGTAGTCTATAGCGCATCACGCGCAAACCTCGGTCTTTCAAGCCGGGGATGAAACGCAGCAGCAGCCGTTTGAAGGCTGCCATTACTCTAGATTAGAATTGAATTGTGCTAAACAAGTAGGCGTATCAACTTGCTGAACCATTCCTAGAACGGTGAAATTCCAGGCAGTAAGACACCCTCAGCATTTTAGACTGGGAAAGACTTGCAGCACAGCCAAGCAACGCAGGATGGGGAACGTACCGAACTGGCTTCGTGTTGAAAAGTGCGAACGAAAGCATAAAGCAAAAAAGTAGACGTAATGCTCATGGCGATCGTGGCGAAAGTCAGTGAGGTTGAACGTGTAGCGGCGATTTGACAGCGCCTTTAAGAACAATCGCCAGGCTGTTTCTTAAGAATCTCCGTTCCACTATAGTCGGAGAGTGTCAAAATCTAGAGGCAAGTAAGTAAATCTGTCTGCGTAACGAACTATCCTAGTACGGAGAAATTCCGGCCACTTAGTAAACGCATTGGGGCGTTAAACAAAAAGAGCAAGTAACAGCAGGATGGGAAGCGTACCGAACTGGCCAAAGTGATAGACCGAGAAAGCATTTGAAAAGGATAACGTAAGCGCGATTGCAGCATCGAAAGATAGTTGTTTTTAGCCAAAGCGAGGCACCTTGACAATGCCTTTGAAATTGGTTTCCGATCTATTCAAAAAATCTCAGTGGCTCTCAATGGCCCTGAGACCCTCAACACTCATTACTGAAGGAGTCAGTCGTGGCTGGTCAAAAAATCTTGGTAATCGATGACAGTAAAGTCATCCGCGTTCGAGTTCGAGAGATGTTACCTCAAGGTAACTTTGAAGTTCTAGAAGCAAAAGACGGCGAAGAAGGACTCAAACTGATCCGTGAAGCCCGACCGAATCTAATTATGTTAGATTTCCTACTGCCCAAAGTCAGTGGTTGGGAAGTGTATCAAAAAGTGCAAGCCCATCCGGTGCTTTGCAAGATACCTTTGGTGATCATGTCGGGGCGCGAAGAAGAGGTGATGGAGAAAATTCCAAAACCCTTCGAGAAGCATTTCTTTGCATTCATCGCTAAACCTTTTGAGAAAAAGCAGCTAACCGAGGCGATCAAATCGGCGATGGTACTGGCTAAAAAGAAACCAGTACCAGAAGCCCCTGCCGCCGCCACTGCTGTACCGAGTTCTGGAGCCGGTGCTGCCGAAATTCAGGTGATGACTAAGCAAATGGCGAAAATGCAAGCGGAAATTGATGCACTCAAAAAACAAATGACTCAGGTGATTACGATCATCAAGCAGATGAAATCGAAATAATTCTGCGGTCTTTTACAGGTACTCGTGCAGAAGACACTCATGTAGAAGGAAACTTCTACACGGTGAAACTTTCTCACTTTATTTCAATGGGTTCCTTCTCTCCGCAGTTTTTTTGCTAAATTTGTCGATCGCGCGCGATAGCCAACCGCCTGCAACCGATTTCTCACAATCTCAGTGGGAAAATCAATTAAAAGTTAAAAATCAAACCAGGGAGGAAATCAATTATTAATCTTTATTAAGATTTTTTAATTGCCGCTCGTGCCACGCTCAACTATCAACTCCTCAGTCTCATTTTTTTGGTTAATGACTAACGACTATTCCGATTTTTTGCCTCAACTGCGTGCCTCAACTGAGCAATTGTTGAAAAGATTAGACTGCTTCGATCGAGCCCAGGTATTAGCGATCGGAGATTTGACCTTGGACGAGTTTCTTACCGGACAAGTAGAGCGAATTTCCCGCGAAGCACCTGTGTTGATTTTGCGCTACGAGAATACTCGGCAATTACCCGGAGGTGGCGCAAATGCTGTCTACAATTTAGCCAAACTGGGAGGCAAAGTAAAAGTTGCTGGTTTGGTAGGAAAAGACGACCAGGGAAAGGCTTTGTGCGGTATTTTTGAGGCGGCGGGAATTGATACGGCTGGGATTTTAATCGATTCGCAGCGTCCAACCGTTACCAAAACTCGCATTTCCGGGCACGCGCGGCAGTCGGTGACTCAACAAATTGTCCGAGTCGATCGCAAATCTGACGAGTTGCCGGATTTAGACTTGCAATTGCAATTAGCAGACTACATCCGGCAGCAAATTCCGACAGTCGATGCGGTGGTTTGTTCCGACTACGGCGACGGAGTTTTGACTCGTTTGGCGATCGAATCGGCAGTGGTTCCCGGCAAAACAATTGTAGACGCTCAAACAAATTTGCAGCGATATTCTGGAGCGATGCTGTTTACTCCGAACTTACCGGAAGCCGAGCAAGCAGTCGGATATGCTATCAAAAACCCTGAAACTTTAATGCAAGCAGGACGCGATTTATTGAACTTAACTCAAGCTCAAAAAATCCTGATTACTCGCGGCGAAGAAGGGATGAGTTTGTTTGAAAGGGTGAAGGTTGAACCAATCAAAAATTCACCCCCTCCAACATCCACTTGTGAAAACGGGGAATTTGCCATTCAAAGCTGGGATATTCCCCCTTTTAACAAGACTGATGTCTTCGATGTAACTGGTGCTGGAGATACAGTCGTAGCAGCAATGACTTTAGCTTTGTGCGTCGGTGCATCCGGTTGGGAAGCAGCAGTTTTGGGCAATTTGGCCGCTAGCATTGTCGTGCGTCAATTCGGTACGGCGACGACGACAGCACAGGAAATGAAAGAAGCTTTGAAAGCAATGGTTTATGAGTAGTTATTAGTTATTGGTTATTGGTTATTGGTTATTAGTTATTAGTTATTAGTAATTGGTAATTGGTGATTGGTAATTAGTCATTTTGTAGGGTGCGTCGCTGTGAATTTTTTGATAGAACAGCAGAGATTTGTGAAGGATCCGCACCTGAATATTATGTGGTGCGGATCCATGAGATTGTCTATCTTCTTTGGGAATTTGTGAAGGATCCGCACCCTACTCACTAATTCCCAATGACCTGTTTGGCCAATGCCCAATTCCCAATTCCCAATAATTACTTACTCTTCTTCAAAATTTGTCCCTTGTCATCAATCATCAAACCAGTATTAGGAAAATCGCTCTTTGTCAAACGGCGAATCAACCCCACAGTCCGAAAATCTTCATCCACTGAGGGAATACCTTGGCTGCTAAGTTCGATGGGGATAATCTTACCAGAAACAAAATCCCCTTTTGGAGTCATTTTTACATCCAAAATCAGAGATTGACCCAGTGCTCCGGCTGTGGACAAAGTGCGATAACCCATGAAATTGCCCAGGGAATACGCGATCAATTTCCCTTTGTAAAGTTCCAAAGCTCTTGTAACGTGGGGGCCGTGTCCCAAAATCAAATCTGCTCCCGCATCAATCATCGTCCGCGAAAACAACACCATATTTCCCCGGTTTTCTCCGTAAAAGAACTCATTTCTATTGTTCACATTCTGAGCTCCGGTTCCTTCAGCTCCAGCATGAACTGAGATGACTACAATATCAGCCTTTTGCCTCGCTTTTTTGACAACTTCTGCCCCCGCTTTCAGTTCCAGCAAGGAATTGTGAACTTCGCCGTAGTTGCTGAAACCGATAAAAGCAACATTGACGCCCTTGACATTTTGATAAACAATTTGATCTCTTTTGCCAACAGCCTTCATGCCGTTGCTGTCGATGTTTTTGATCGTGTCCTTAAATCCCTGCTCGTTAAAATCGTAGGAGTGATTGTTGGCAATATTCAAGATGTCAAAACCAACATCTTTGAAGATTTTGGCATAACTCGGAGGCGTCCTAAAGGCAAACAGCATTCCTCCGCCGCCTCCTTTGGAACTGTAAGGATAATCGGTCATCGTGCTTTCAAAATTGCCAAACAGAATATCGGCTCCTTGTAGGTAGGATTTTACCGATTCAAATAAACGCTCCTTATTTTCCGGGAGTTTATTGTAGGGGAAATTGGTGCCGGGGATCATGTCGCCAACTGCTTTGATGCTGACAGTTGCGGGCAAATTTGCAGGTATTTTTGCTGCCTGGGATGGTGATTGCGATGCGGGTTTGGCGGCGGATGCTGACGCTGGGATAGATTCCTTGCGGGATGGCTTTGCCGCGCCTACTTTTTGTACCGCAGGCTTTGAGATGACATGGTTAATTGTAGCGGTGCTTGAGGATTTATTGAATTGAGAACCGAGTACAAAGCCTGCTATCGGTACGAAAATCAGGCTGAGAGTACCGACTGACAGCCAAGATTTTTTAGTTTTACGACGGGCTAAATCTGGTAGCGGTGATGGCTGTTGTTGGCGTTGGTTTGTGGCTTTGGGAGTTGGGATTGTATCTGGCGGCTGTGATGGCTTTTGTTGGCGTTGGTTTGTGGTTTTGGGAGTTGGGATTCTATAGGATTTGCGGGGGGATTTTTCTGGTATTTGAATGGGTGGGGTTGTGATATTTTGAGGTGTTTCTATTTTGGGCAAAATTACAGGAATTGGGGCAGTGGGTACACTGGCGACAGCTACAGGAATTTTGACAGGGGCTACACTCACTGGTGCGGTTACGGTTACGGGTGTGGCTACACTCACTGATGCGGCTGCGGTTGCCGGTGCACTAGCCAAGCGTTGTTTTAATTCTACCGTCTGAGTCCAAGCGGGCAATTGCTCGCCTTCGCGCCGCCCGTACACTGTTAATCCGTAAATGTTATTTGGTTGCAGTCGCTGCAACCCTTTGATTGCGACTCGGAGACAGGCTTCTTCTGCGGGCAATTGTTCTGCTTCCAGCAGGAGGTGCAGGGTTTTATTTTCCAAGCTGCCTTTAGCCGTGACGCCGAAGGTTTGGAGTGCTTGGCCGATCAGAAATGCGATCGCCCTGGCATCGCCTTCTTTTGCTAAATTTAAGATATCTTGTTGGCTCACAAATGCCTCTACTCTCACACGAGAAATTTAGCTCGATCTTATATCAGATTTGCGAAACACGATTAAATGCCGATCGACTGAACTTAACTAACTAGGTACAAATAAACATACTGAAAACATTCGGTGTCGCAGCCCGAAATACACTCAAAAACCAGATTTCTCCTTGCCGCTACAAATCCCCCTTGTCCGAGTACCCGTTAAGATGAATCCCCAGTAATGACTTACGCGTAGACCACCTTCAACGGAATCTGTTTTATCCCCGATCGCGCCATCGCCTCCATCCTCTGACAAAACTTCTCCCATCCAGATCGATTTCTCAGCACAATGCACCCAGCAGAGCCGGGAAGGTTGGCATCGAAATGGATTCCTAACTCTGATCGAGTTCGCCCGCCGGGAGAGACAACCGGATCGGGGGTGATGTGGAAAAACAGCCCCTCTATGCCGCGGGTGTCCGACCAATAAGGCCTTGTAGGAATTTCATAATCGAATCCTTGCGGTATCGGCCCCTTGCCACGCTCCCATTCGTCCCCAGGCTGTTGCCAGCCCGCGCAGCCGGAAGTTGCAAGGTAGTCGATCGGCTCGCCGTCGGGATAAATCAGTTCCAAGTTCCCGTCCAAAAGCTCAGTGGCAGGTTTTAACTGCATTGTAAAAATCAGCTTGTGTGGTGTCATTTGCTTTGAATTTCTATAATGCGATCGCGCAGTGCACCAATCAAATAGTCTGTTTCGCCGATCGTCTCTGTAAATCCCTGTTTTCCCTGCAAATAACCTTTGTCCTCGGACAATTTAGCTATCGCATCAACCAACTCTATTAAAGTTGGATCTGGAACTGCGAGTAAAGCTCTGGCAGTAATTCTTGGCATTCTTAACGCTCTCTCAATCCAGAATTTCCTGCAATCCACTGCTCAACACTATCCAGTCTTTTTTCGTGAAATTCTAGAGTTTTCTCTATTTCTGTCTGATGCTTAGCAACAGCAACCGCCCCTTTTTGGATTTCCGTTAGAGAGTTCCAGACTAAGACCATCAACCCAAGAATGCAGCTTACTACAGCCAAATCAATCGTTAGTAAAGTAGAAGTAAAATTCATGGGCTATTGTAAATTTCAAGGGTTAACTGAATTTGCTTGTGCCACGGCGCAGGCTCAAACTTGATCCGATATTCCCCAGTGAGTTCAGGAAGTGAAATTAGCGTAGTTCTATTTAGAGGCACTTGCCAGCGTGACCCTTCAAAGTCAACCTGAGCACTACCATTATTCAATACTTGAGTTAAAGTTCCTCCCAGCCACCAGCGGGGCTTTGCCACCGAAGAACTGGCATAAGCCCTAATGATGTGCTGAGAAAAAGATCCCGGAATCAAAATCCTGCCAATACCTTGTTCTAGCCCTACCGCAGCAGAATGCGTACCGCTGTAAATAACTTCCCAATTAGACTGGTTGTCAAGACTCATTTACTAATCAATTAGAAATTCCTCGACCCCTTTGAAATCGTCTTTGTATCATTCCAATTGCTCGGGCGGTACGTACATATCGCCGTACCGCCATACAAATACTTGTTAGTTAGGGTGTAGTTTTAGGTTTTTTCTTCTTGCTTTTTGTTGTAGTTGCAGTAGTTGCTTGTTCGGTTTCTGTGGTAGCAACATCTGGATTTGCTGAGGCTGCTGCAACAGTTGCAGAGGCAATAGGATAAGTCCTTCCGCCTTTAATTGAGAAAAAAGGCTCAATTTCTCCAGCCCCTACCGTTGCAGTAGTTGCAATTTTGGTAGCGGGAATCAGTTCGCCCAAAACATCAGCTATTTCGGCAACTGTCAAAAATGAGGGAAACGTAAAAGATAATTTTCGTTTATTTCCCTTAGTTGTTTTCAAGCCAGTGGTTAAAGAAACCTTTCTTGCGTTAGGACGGCCAAAAGCTAGGTAAACCGCTTTACTTGCTGGAACTGTTACTTCCCCCGTGCTTCCGTCTGCTTTGATATAGCTTCTTGTGTAACCTGCTCTGTCTGTCACATCTTCGGGGCTCGGAGTGTAACTTCTGCTTTTGATGTCAAGAAAATCTGCTACGCGGGGAATGCAACTGCAAGTTGTCCGAAAGTCATCAGTACCTGTTCCGCCAGCGCCACTTCTGCGATATTTTACTAGAAAGCTATGTCTTGTCATTGATTATTTTTTAGTTGTTGATTTGATTTTTTTCCAATAGTTACTTTACCCGTTTGAAGGAATAGAACCATCAAGATCGATCACTACCAGCGAAGTGATTGAAGCAGTTCTTCGGAAAAACAAATGATTGTTTTTGCTGGTTTCTACAGCCCCATTAATTGCTGCCGGATAACCGAGAATTTTCTGCCCCACTTCTTGATTTTCATTCTTGAGTGCAGCCGCAGTTGAACACGCATGCAGCGATTTCATGAAAAATTCACACATTGTAAATTCTTCTGGAAGATTGCCGATTTGTTCCCACCAGGCTTTTAAAGTTTCATCTTCAATGGCTGCAATCATTTCCGCAAGAGTAATGTCGTTCATGTTTTTTGAGAAATTTCAGTTATTTGCTGGGTTATTTTCATTGTAATTATTTGCGTTAATCTGTCAATGCCTAAAACCCTTGTGGCTTGTGGCTTCCAGCTACAAAACATTTTGTACAACCCTAGGGTTGTACAAAATGTTTTATAAATGAATAGCGGTTATTGTAAATTTTTATTGAGCTACCCTAGAACGGGTAAATTGATGGGTTCATTTTCAGGCCACAAATCCATCTCGATCCTCTGCTCGTCCCAAACGCGATCGGACAAATCTTCCCGACCTTGCAAGTCGTCAGAGCGTCGCCGCCACACCAAAACGGCTTTTGACGGGTAAACGATGTAAGGCTGTTCCCTGCGTCGGGCGGTTGGACTTGTGTAGCCCGAGTCGCGAACGCCATTCGGTACAATTTCGGCAGTGGAAAGCGCCAACAACTCTTCGATTTTGTTCAAGCCCTCATTTTCGGTATTGGCGTAAACCTGCATCTGGCGGCCGTTGTTGAGTTGCGCCGTCACCAATTTTTGCCCGCTAGTGTACAGCTTGGCAGCTAGCTTAATTTTGTCCCAAGTCAAGTCGCGCTTAACGTCGGGAATTGTCACCTGTCGCTTGCGAGCTCGTTTGCCGTCCGGCATTACCCAGGGCGGCTGCTGCTTTTCTTTGAATTCAATAATTAGATAGCGTTCTTGAAAGTTCGGCCGCACGTAGTCGTCAACAGGAGTTCCATTGATAAGAACTCCCACGTCACGATTGCCCAGCATTTGGTGAGTTGCTAAGACGTTGACCACAGTCGGCCTCATCACGGCTTCAGGGCCAGACAAGACAATGCGTTCGTCGGGAACCGATCTATCTGGAGTAATTTCTATGGTGCGATCGACACCAAGCACCGAATTGTTTGCCACTTTTTGCATTGCCAGCCAAGCATCAATGCCGCCCGCGACGGCATAGCCGGCTTCTATACAGGCCTCCGTTCCTTCTTCCCAAGCTTCCTCAACAAAATTCCTCAAAAAAGTATTGGGGATAGATTCAATTGCATTCTCAATAGCACCTGCAATTGTCCAACTTTCCCCCGTTCCCCATTTATCTATTTTTTCGCTTCCAAAAAAGCCTCTAAGAGCAATTCCCAGGGGGTTTGCTGGATTCTTTAATGCAGCCCTAACGTTTTTGTAGAGCCACAAGAATGAAGCTTGCACCCCCATCCTAAAGCCAGCCTGAATTACCTCACTAGCGGCGTCGAGCAGTTCGTCCAGGGCTTGCTCGCCAACTTCCTTTAGTAAATGAGTTGCCAGCGCTTCGTTGAAGGTCATGATGGCCGCAGCCGGAACCAAACCGCAGCCAATCCAGCCGATCGCCCGCCCTACCGCACTGCCCAAGAGGCCACCGAAAGCATCCCACAAACCCTCAATTTGTTTGTCGATACTTTCGTCGCTAATATTCCAATTGAAATTGGCAATAAATTGAACGCCGCCGACAATCCAACTCCACAGCTTAGTCCAGCTAAACGAAATTAATTGAACAACTCCTGATACCAGAAATCCGACGAATCGCGTTGCACCGTCCCAAATAGATTCTAGGAATCCTTTATCTTGAGAAGTTGTTGTGGCGCTTGCCGACCAAGTGCGGATAATATTGCCACCAGTCGAAGATTCCCGCATTTTGCGACTAGGCAAGTCGCGCAAAACCAAACCAAATTTTTTTATTGCATCAGCCATTTGGTTTACCTGCCTGACCTATATTGTCGCCAATCTGTCTGATGCGCGGTCTGCGCTCTCTGGATCGACCGTAGGGGGTTTGCGCGTCTTCGATTCCTGTCTCAAAGCCAAATCCATCCTCTACCTGATCGAGGAAGTCTTCCCAATCTTTAGAATGCTTGGGTTTACTCGGATCGTCCTCCTTTGCTAAAGGATTTTCTAGCTTGTCACTTAAGTCAGCGCTACCTTTAATTGATTCCAAAATTTGTGATTTGATATCTTTTTTAGGATCGACTTGCCGCCAATGTACCGCTCTAGTAATTGCTGCTGCCTGCAATAAATCTAATAAAATATCTCGCTGAGTTTCTTTGTTTGTGTACTCAATACCTTTGACGTGGATTATGCTTTCTTTGATGAGTTCATCAATTGACTCGGCTTTTGGGGTAAACGTTGATGGCATTTTAATGTCCGATTCATCATAAGGGAAGTTCATGTATTTTGCGATTGCCATGCTTGCCAAGTAAGCTTTGATTGCTTCTTGCCGACCCATTCCAGACTCGCACAAATTGCGAGTTGATAAAGCCACAAGGGCTGCTACGTTGGCTTGCAGGCTCAGTAGTTGCCCTTCCATTTCGGCTATCGACTCTGCCAAGTTCGGGAATTTAATCTGTTTGCCTTGGTCACCTTCTTTTGTCAAATCGGTATCTTTTACGTCGATTTGAATTTGCCATTGACCCCAGCGTTCGTCATCCCGCTGGAACATCCACATCAAGAGGTCGGCAAAGTCCTCAATTTTCTCTTGAACTGGCTCTGTTGCTGGTTGGCCTTTTTCGACTTCTTGAATAATTGTACTGGGAAGCTCACCGGGAAATTTGTTAACTCCCAATCTTTTGTGAATTTGGCGCAGCAGTTTGATGGAATCGCGACAGCATTCATCCATTTGTTTTCTAGGTGGTGGGTTGGGGGAAGGGGGGAATAAAGGGGCTGGGCTTGGTGAAGGTATTGGCAGATTCGGGCAATCCGGAAAATCAAGCACTTCAACGAATTGCTCTATATAACTTGCTGACCAAGTGAACCTCCTAAACCACCACTGATTCGGTGAATCAAAGCCGCAAGGATAAGTATCAGAAAATATTAAATTGATGGTATCTGGATAAAACACCGTCATTGTCATCCTGCGTCTTACCCTGCAATTGACTTCTCTTTGCTTGTGAATCCCTGATCGAGAAACTTCTATCCAAGGAAAGTTTGGAGAATTGCTATTCGTCTGAATCAGGATAGGCTCCCCAAGTGTCGTCTGTTCTGTCGTCCACGTGTGCATTCGCATTGTTCTCCCTGTGCCGGGGGCGCAATACCCTTCACACCGTTCTCTCGCGTCTGTTAATTTATTTTTATTTCCCCCGTTGTCGCCGTCATACATCCGGCGCTGCCATGTGTTATCAAGTTCGCTTGCGCGATCGGCAGGATAGATATTTGCATTTGCCCCTGTGTGCCAAAATTCGGCTTTGGCAGGTAACACATATACCCAGGAAAAATTACCACAATTACTAATAGAATTAGCTTGAGGTACCGGGGTTGGTGCTGGTGTCGGTGTTGGTGTTAGTTTTTTCTCTTTCTTGTCATTGGGAAACTCAAGTCCAAGTTCAAAACTAATTGGAGTAAACGGAATTTGCAATGAAATTCCGACCCCTACACCTTCAGAAGATTTAGAAATATTAATTCCAATTCCAACTACCTCACCACCAATACTTCCGCCCTTTACTTGCCCCGTACTTGTATTAATTGTGACTCCCCCGCTCACACCCAAAACCCCGCCCGGAACCTCTGCGCCGGCACCTATTGAAATTGAGCTTTTTGAAGGATCTTCATAGTCGGGATTGCCACTGATATCTAGGCGAATCGGGCTGACATCAACACTGACTCCACCAGTCACGGAAACCCCCCCAATATTTGCTACCTCGCGGGTGACTCCAATTCCTCCGGTACTTACAGAGGTTTGGCTTTTCTCCCCCATATTGACGCCGCTATCCTTGCCGAGGTCGATCGCGCTTGACCCCGAAGTCGAACTCGGCGACAGACTGGATTTGGAGCTAACCCTAGACATAGCTCGCCTCTATTCCTGAAATGCGAGATGGACTGCCTTCGGCGATCGCCCAAAGTTCCCCTGTCAACGTTTCCTCGGTTAGATTGCCACCACCGTTAGCTGCTAGGTAGATTCCTGAACCTACCGCGACGCTCGAATTGCCAGCAATCCAAATATCAGCATTCCCCGTATTTGTGGCATAGAAAATCGCCCTGTTTGCATTAGCCAACCTAAACCTAGTAGGGGCTGTTGAGGGGATATTAATTCCGTAAGGAATCGCAGTGCCGACAATCTTATTTACTGGTTTGGCTATTAAATCGACGTTGAACCTAAAGTCACCTTCTAAATTAATATAATCGCCCGCTCCTAATACACCAGAGCCGTAATTGATTATTGAAATTCCCAATCTGTCATCAGGGCTAAGTAGTTTGAGTTGGTTAATAGTTAGATATGGAATCACGAATGGAATTGCGGTTTCTCGACCTTTATTTTGCAACCTAGCTGTTGATAAGGTTGACCAGGCTCCCGTGCCTTTGCGGGCATGAAAGCGCAATCCAATAAAGGGATAATCTTTTTCTATTTTCAGCATTTCGGCTATTTTTTCTGCCGAATTCATCTCAGGATACAGCTCGGGAAAAGGAGCTTGAATTAAAGAAGGAAGATAAATAGCGCCACTGAGTGTTTCTAAATAGAAACTTTTTTCGATATAGTAACTAGACTCTAATGCTGCGTATCCGGCAAAAGTTTCAGAGCAGTTGAGAATTTCAATAATATTAGCGCCGTCAGCGCTGGTGATTGAGCGCCGGAAAGTTCTCGTCCCGCTAAGTGAATTATCGCTCACAGCAACCAGTCCTTTCCTTCGATTACAGAACCACCACCGGGCAACTGTAAAATTTCCACAGGAAAATCTATATCGGCGCTAAACGTAGAATTAGTACCGCCTGAAGAGGCTAGTACAAGCTGACACCGACGGAGGTTACTGGCGTTATTTGGATTTTTAACAGGGTCTAGCTCTAACAACTTTAAATCTACTATTCCCTGCATGACTGCCTGAGACAAGTTCGGCGCCGTGCTGCTGCCACCAGTTCCGCTGGTGAAGGTGGAACCTGTCAAGTAATGGGTTGCTGTTGCAGTAAACTGCCCCGTGACAGCAGCAGCAGCCTGAGTATTTAACACCAGCGATACGGTTGCTATTTTTGTGGACAAGTTAACGCTAATTGTGACGGAATCAGTGCGACCGGCAATTTTAGTTAAATTGTTTTCCTCTTGTTCTAGTTTTGCTAGCAACCCGTAAACATATCGCTCTTTACTGGCGGGCCCAGTGGGGGCAGATTGAGAAACGCCAGTTACTGTGGCACCGGCACCGGCTGTATGTACTGCCATTTTTTGGGAAACATAAATATGCTTCTAGTTTATTAACTTTTTGACACTTGATTGAACTTGAACTTTTTCTTAAGAAGTTGCTCTTTTAGATAAAAGAGCAACTTCTTAATATTTTGCGATCGCCTACCAACAAGGCTTTGAGTGGATACACTAAAAAGAGGTGTTGAAAAGTTGTCAATTGTTTAACAGTACAAGGAAAACAGCAACAAGTGAAAATATCTAGGTTTGGGCAAGCTACGCGCATGACTCAAGAGAGCTACGAGTTAATCAGCAAACATTTATTTACGGAAATTCACAAGGTCTTTTTAGCTGTCGCTTGGTACACTGGTGAGAGACCAGATGCCATTCTAAAAAGCCAGGTAGAGCAATTTTATGTGAATCCATCCCGGCGCATCGTGCGCTCCGAAATACTCTACAACGCGACGACTAGGAAGGATAAAAAAACCAGAGAAGTCCCTTGTCACGTAAACTTAGAAAGAATTCTTAGGGATTTTGAATGCTTGGAAAATGGCTATTTATTTCCGTCTCGCGTTCGCAAAAATGACCATCTTTGTCGACAGGCGATCGATCGAGCTTTCCGGCGGGCTTTGAAAAAAGCGGGGCTTGAAAATCAGGGATATTCCTTGTATTCGGCACGCCGCGGGTTTATTACTCGGCTAAACAATCTCGGTTGTAGCCCTGGGCTGATTAAATCCCTCTCTGGACACGCCAGCCTTGCATCGTTGAGCCGGTATATCGAAATCTCGGAAGAACAGCGCAAAAATGCGATCGCCAATTTTTAACTAAATTATGCTAATTAACGTCAACTCGAACTCAGTAGTCAATATTGCCGAGGACGTGCGCGGCGCAAACACTGCCGCTACCGTATCTGCCACGACAACGGTTGCTGTGGCTCTCGCTGCCAATGCGAACAGAGCAAATTATTCTATTTACAACGCAGGCCCAGCCACCGTTTTCCTCAGGGAAGGAGCTGTAGTAACTCCGGCTATTCACACCACGCCGATTCCTTCAGGCTTCCTTTGGAAAGAAGACTTTACCTCGGCTCGATATACAGGCATTATCTCTGTTATCACCGCGTCAGGCACGGCCTCTCTTCAAGTTTCCGAGGGGACGCTAATCTAATCAATGGGCGAACTGATTGATTTGAACCGGAAAACGATTACTGATGCGGATCTTCCGCCAACAACCGCGACGGACGCCGAAGTAGCCCAGGCGATCGCGGCGCACGAAGCAAAAAGTAACCCGCACCCTAGTCTGTGGCAGAGAATAGTGGCTGGATTCCTCAGTCTGGCTGGAGGGCAGCGGATTTTAAAGAATAATCCGCCAATCACTTACACAA
>NZ_JAEQDD010000058.1:0-43799 GCF_020737885.1 Microcoleus sp. PH2017_34_RAT_O_A
AGCGAGAAAAGTAATTCCCGACTTCATGAAGGGAATAGAGGGATTGCCGTTTATTCCTGTAGTTTTAGGACTGTGGACTAAAATTACTAACGTAGATGTATAACATTGACTACTTTTGGGTAGCTTTGTCCATGTTTTTACGAGCGGTTATGGGTGAGGCAGTGGCAGTTCGGGCGATCGCTGCTATCCGTCTTCGGGTATCGCCTGTCTGTGTCCGGAAACAAGGAAAGCAGCCGCAGAATTGGAGAGCGCTTGCAGTCAACAGAAGCGGGCATTTGATGCGGAAGTACCGCCTAACCTATCATCAGAAAAATGGGTAGAAACCCCGTCCTTATAAAACGGATTTACAAAAATATACAAAACAAATCGATTGCCTTACAAAAGACCTGATACTATGTGAAGATGGAAAAAGCCTACCGCTACCGATTCTACCCAACCACCGAGCAAGAAAATATCTTGCGACGGACAATGGGTTGCACTCGGTTAGTGTACAACAAGGCTTTAGCCGCTCGCACGGAAGCCTGGTATGAGCGTCAAGAGAGGGTTGGATACAAAGAAACCTCCTCAATGCTAACAAATTGGAAACAAGAAGAAGAGCTTGATTTCCTGAACGAAGTTAGTTGTGTACCCCTTCAACAAGGACTTAGACACCTTCAAACAGCTTTTACCAACTTCTTTGGAGGACGAGCTAAATATCCTAATTTCAAGAAAAAGCACAGCGGCGGTAGCGCTGAATTTACTAGATCAGCTTTCCGTTGGAAAAATGGCCAACTGTTTCTCGCAAAGTGTAACGATCCGTTACCTATTCGCTGGAGCCAGCAAATTCCCGAAGGGTGCATCCCGTCTACTGTTACCGTAAAACTAACACCCGCTGGACGTTGGTATGTCTCCATACTCGTAAATGACTATACGATTAAACCGCTTCCTAAAACCGATAAAACTATCGGATTGGATGTAGGGATCGCTAGCCTGATTACCACCAGTAATGGCGACAAGATTGCTAATCCCAAACAATTCAAAAAACTTCGCAAAAAATTAAAAAGAAAGCAAAAAGCCCTAGCCAAAAAGCAAAAAGGAAGTAACAATCGATACAAGGCACAGTTGGAAGTGGCTAGAGTCCACTCACAAATAGTCGATATTCGCAAAGACTTCTTGCACAAGCTGACAACTCAAATTATTCGTGAAAACCAAACGATTGTAGTTGAGGATTTAGCTATCAAGAATATGGTGAAAAACCATAAATTAGCTCTTGCTATTAGTGACGCTAGTTGGGGTGAGTTGATTCGCCAACTAAGTTACAAGTGCGAGTGGTATGGGCGAGAGTTTGTAAAAATAGACCGCTGGTTTCCTAGTTCTAAACGCTGTGGAAACTGCGGTCACATTGTTGAAAAATTGCCGTTGAATGTTCGAGAATGGGAATGTCCTAAGTGTGGGATAAACCACGATCGCGATATTAACGCTGCAAAAAATATTTTGGCGGCTGGGCTAGCCGTTGCAGTCTGTGGAGCGACCGTAAGACCCGAACAGAGCAAGTCTGTTAGGGCGGGTGCTATGAAGCAGAAACCCGATCGGTGACGATTGGGAATCCCCGCTCATAAGAGGACGGGGTGGATGTCAAGGCAATAGAAGTCAACCGAAGGCAAAAGCAAAAGGTTAATTCAAAGTTGTCAGCAAATATTAGTCAATTATTGACGGACTCACATTCAGATTATTCTATCTATTGGCATAGCTGCCGCCTGACTTCAATCTTTTTTCAATAAAGTTTCTACTTAGCCGCATTCCCAGAGGTTCCGCCCTTGAATTCTCAGAAGTACAAAATTCAAGCACTGATTGCTGAGATTGATGAGGTACTCAGCAAGCCCGCACCCCGCTTGCCTTGGACGGGTTCGATCGATACTGTCCACCAGCGCCAACTTTTAGAGCGAGTTCGCACTTATCTGGTTTCCTCAGAGTCAAAGGTAGCTGCCCGCAAGGGGCCCGCCAGCCCAACTGTCCGCCCGGAACCAGTTCCAGTACCCAAAATGCCCCCGAGGATCGATCGCCCCTCAGCAACAGAGCAAATTATGCTTGCCGTCACTGAGGAAATCACCAACCTGCGATCGGGTTTGACGGGGCCGCTCCAAGAAGAAATAGTAGCTCTGCGACAAGAGCAACAAGCCCTCATTCAAGAAATCAAACAGCTAGAAGCAAAACGGCAGCAACAACAATCCCTAGCTCAGCAACAAGCAAACCAACAGCAAATCATTTCTGAATTCTTGCAGGTACTGACGGGGCGCTTGGAAGAAACCTTGGATCGCGATTTATCCCAAATTTTTGGTAGCCTAGAAAATCAATTATTACCAAGCACTGCTGCACAATCGCAGCAATCGGCTTTAAGCGCACAAACCTCAGAAGAACTCCCGCTGCTAACACCGGCTCAGAGATTGGAGCAAATGCAACGGTTCCAAGCTAGTGCTGACAGTCTGCTGATGAGGCTCGATTCTACGATGGGTATCGTGTTCGAGGCTTTGGAAGCAAATCTGCAAAGCTATCAAGCTTCCTTGTCCCAAGGACTTGAAAATATGCATGGTTTGAGCCAGCAGAGCGAGGCAATGTTCGCGACTTTTGTTAATCACTTGGTCGCACAGTTGGGACGAGAAGCCTCTTCCTACGTGCAGCAGCCGATCGCCCTGGCAAATGTCCAAACAGGTTCCCCAACCGCATCCGATCGCTCTGTTGCTACTGGCGGCTTCTCAAATACCAAGATCCACTCATCAGCCGATGCCGAAAGTGAAGAGCGCAGTGGCGAACTCCCAGAACAAGACAGATTGCCCTACGCCGGGACAGAAATTTCTTCGCAATTCGGAAAGTTGAGGCGCGATCGCGATCGCATTGAAACTCCTCTCTCGCTCCCGGATTTGGAAGATAATTTGTTCGGTTCTTCACCGGAAATCCCTCCACAGCCAACTCGCTTTTCGGGTGCTGATTCGGAAAATTTCTTAGCAGAAAATGACGAAAATGTTGAGGATTTGTACGCTAGTTTGTTCGCGGGAGAAACAGTCGCAGAACTAGAATTAGAACTGGAAGATTTCACGATCGAAAATACGGAAAGTGCTGCCGCGACAGAAGCGGTACTATCTCCATCAGTGGCAGAGCGTGAAACTACAGAACCCCTAAATTCTGCGGAAGATTTGTTTGCAAATCTACTGGATGAAGGCGAATCGCTGGAAGATGTTCTAGCAGATGAAGATTCAGAATTTGCAATCGGTAATTCTGTAGAGGCTCTAACTTTAGATACTGAAGATTTATTTGAACCGCAAGTTACAACAGTAGCTGAAGTTTCAGCACCGTCAGCCTTAAGTTCGATCGAGCCTCAACTTGAGTTGGACGATCGAGAAAATCTAGAAATGGCTCAAAACCTAGGCGAGCATTTCGACACTGCTGCTGTGCCGGGGCCGCGTCCTGAGCAGGGGCCCCCGACTGCGAGCGCGGGCGATCGAATTAGCTCGAACCAACCCAGGAACACCCGTGTACCCAGTGCCCGTGATGTTCAAACTGGAGATTTTGGAAGCTCGTCCCAAGGGCTCAACGATGTTTACATCCAAGCTTCGCCGGAGGAGGATTTGCTGCCGGTTGAGGCATTAGAAGATGACCTGGATCGAGCTCTCAAGTTGGATGTGAGTACGATGGAACTGTTGGAGGCAGACCTCTACAATCTCGAGGGTTCGGATAATAATGCTCCAAGGCGATCGACTTCAAGTGCTTCTAACAACTTGGATTTATTGGGGAGTTCCCCTGACGACGGTGCAGACAATCCCTTTGCGGAAGCGGCGGAGGAAGAACTCGGATCGCTGGAGGATTTGTTCTCCGATGAGTTGGAACTTTCATCTGAAGATGAACCCTTTGTTTTGGAGGATGAACTTGAGGATGATTTGTTTGCTGGTGAAGATGAATCGAATTTGACGCTAGACGAGATTTTGGCGAGTTTGAAGGATACCGATCCAGAAGTGGCCCAAACTCCGGAAACCGAGGAACTGCCGTCAAATCCTCCAAAAAGTCAAAAAAAAAACCTAATTTCCAGACAGAGTAAAGCCGGGGTTGTTGAGGAGATAACCGAATCTAGAGAGTTTGCTGTTGGGCAGCAGCAAGAGTCAGCGCTACATTCTGTTCCAGGTGCGATCGCCCCTTCATCCTCTCAATCCCAAAAACGCCCGAATTCTCTCTGGTATTTGGGCCTTGATTTTGGTTCCAGCGGGCTGTCGGCGGCTTTGCTCGATCGCGCCAGCGGCCAGTTGCACCCAATTTACTGGGAAACAGCCCAGGCTGAGGTTTCCGCAGCCAGCGCGAGCTTTCGGATTCCCTCAGTCGCGGCGATCGAGGAAACAGCCCCAACCGCCACCAGCGGCCCGCAGGTGACAGTCAAGTCAGTGGGATCCCCGCAGTTGGATTTGCGTGCGGGAGAATTTTTATTGCAAAATTTTAAATTGCCTTTAAAGGTGGGCATTCCTTATCAGCGGGCAACTGGTGGGATGTACGAACCGCTGTTGCAGTGGTCATCCGATCTGGCTGTGTCGATCGCCCTACCGCTGCACGCTGTGCGGGCGCTGCTGGCTACTTTGAATCGAAAGCACCAGGGGAAAAAATTTCGCACATCGCCGGAAGTTTTGGATTCTGCCAGCCCGGAGGCGAATTCTGCTCTATTGCCAATTTCCCATTTAATCTGTAAAGCTTCGGGACTGACGCCAGAAATTCTGGATGCGGCGCTGCAAGACTTGCAGGGCGTGATTTTGGGGACTCCAGCAAGCTGGTCTCAGGCCTATGGGTTTAACCTGCGGGAGGCTGTTTTGGGCGCGGATCTGGTGGCTTCGGGCGCACAAATTTTTGTGGTTCCCGATGCGATCGCCACTTTGGTTGCTGCTGTAACTCCTATAAAAAATGCCACAGGAGTGCAATCTGCGGCAATGGATACTATTGAAAGCTCCCTTGCAGAAGCTGCACCGCTAACTGTCAATGCTTCCTCTTTTAGCGGGGGAACTTTGATTGTGAATGCGGGGGCTGCCACGGTGGAATTAGCTGTAGTTGAGTTGCAGGAAAATCTTCAAGATTTAACTCGTGCTGATTTTACTTGCCAAAGTTTTGATGCGGCTGGCAATGCTTTCGATCAAGATATTATTTGTCAGTTGTTGGCTAAGAATGAAAGTTGGGGAATGTCGATCGATTTGCCGCGTCCTGGTCATCCAGATTTACCGAGTCGCTATCAATTGCAGCAGCGGTTGCAATCTTCAGATTTTGGCCTGCAATTGTTAGAAGTGGCAAGGCATTTGAAAGTTATTTTGCAACATCAAGAAAGTTTTGCTTTTGATATTGACCAGCAGCATTGGGAAGTGAAGCGTCGAGATTTGGAAAGTTTGGTTTTAGTGCCTTTTGTACAGCAGTTGAATCGTGAATTGAATGCTTTGCTCAGCCGTGCGGGAATGTCGTCGGCCCGAATCAATCAGGCGATTTGTACTGGGGGCATGGGTGGTTGGCCTGCGATCGCCCGCTGGTTGCGACAAAAGCTGCCGAATGCGATCGTGGTTCAAGATCGCGAATTGGAGAGCGATCGAGATATTTCGGAAATTTACAATTTCGCCTCAAATTCCGTATTTCAAAGCACAAACTCTTCAAAAAAAAGCGGTCAAGTTGCCTGCGGGTTGGCAAGTTTAGCTCTCTATCCTCAAATTTTGGATGTGCGACAGCAACAGTACAGCGACTTTTTTCTGCTGTGGGAATTAATGCAGGTTTTGGGTAAGAAAACTCTGAGCTTTGAGGAAATTTTGCAGTTGCTCGAACGCCAGGGCGTGAACACCCGCACCTGCGAGCCCCGAATTCTGGGGATTTTGGAAGGAAGATTGCCGGCGGGGCTTTTGCCAGAGGAGGAAGATTTCATGCTGCTAGCCGAGGAGTCGAGGCAAAATCCGGATTGGCAAGCAATTTTGGCGGAGCCGCTTTTCTTTGAAGATGTTTCGCGGGGTTATCGTTTGAATGTGGAACACGCCTCTGTTGTTCGCGAATATTTAGGCAAACTTGCCTCTAGCAGCCAGCAAAAATTGTTGGAGCCACTAACAATTGCTTGGGATATTCCCACGGATATCGATCGTTCAACAGTTGACAGTTGACAGTTGACCGAAGGAGAGCGAACTCTACCCTTAAGTCCGAGGATTGGAGTAATGAATAGTCTGATTTTAATTTCTCTCTCGAAGGCGGGCGGGCTTTCAACCGATTCTTTCTGGTAAACTGCAAAAAACCGGTTTTCTGAGGCGAATTATCCCTTTCTTCCCGAATATTGCTTATAAAAACCGGGTTTGTGGCGCTCAAAAACTCACTTTTTTTGTTGAATCTAGTTAATTTTACCTAAAATTTATACATTTTTAAAATAAATACACACAAACTTTATAAAAGAGTAGCAGCTTTTTAAAGATTGTGCAAAGCCCTGGAGTTCCTCTTCTCGCGATCGGGAGAGTCTCATAAGATAGACGTGAGATCATCTTGTTAAATCTTGAGACTAATCAGATGAAATTTGTGATGGGTGCTTCTAAATTATCAGTGTTATCAGAAATGCTTTCGTTATTTATTCCGAAACCTACTTACAGAGTTTGTGTATCAAAACAGCCACTTCACCGATCCGTAACAAGTAAGGTCAAGCGGTCGATCGATATTTTGGGCTCGTTGTTAGGACTGGCAATTGCTGTGGCGTTAGCCGTGCCGGTAGCGCTAGTGATGCTTTTGGACAGTCGGGGCCCGCTGCTGTACAGTCAGGTTCGCTGTGGCTTCAAAGGACGGCATTTCAGAATCTGGAAATTTCGATCGATGGTTGTAGGTGCAGAAAATCTCAAACACCTAGTTACCAACCAAGCCAAGGGTCACATTTTCAAGAATGATAATGACCCGCGAATTACCCCCATCGGTCGCTTTTTGCGGTGCACGAGCTTGGACGAGTTGCCTCAATTCTGGAACGTGCTAGTCGGGGACATGAGTTTGGTGGGAACTCGACCGCCAACTCCCGATGAGGTCGCAGGCTACGAGGACTTTCACTGGCAGCGTTTAAATGTCAAACCCGGTCTGACTGGGGAGTGGCAAGTCAACGGACGCTCTGGAGTTAAAGACTTTGACGATATTGTGCACATGGATCTAGACTATCAGCGCAAGTGGTCTGTTGTCTACGACATCAGCCTGATTTGCAAAACTATTTGGGTTGTATTGAATAAACACGGTGCGTGTTAATTGATTTAGTCGATCGGTTGTTTTGGGTTGTTTTTTGTGAGCTTCGATTAGATGAATATTAAGTTAAAAGCTGTTTTGCTCAAAGTTAAACAGCTACCAAAAAATGCTAAATTAAGGGCAAGCTTGTAAAAAGCTTGCCCTTAATTTTTTTACTATTCTTTTATTCCTTCATCTTTCTTCTTTCGGTCAACTGTCAGCCCAACGACCAGCTCTCTTCGACTGCGATCGGGGGCATCTCAGTTTTGCATTTACAGTGCGAGCTCTTAAGCTCGCGTGCTTGTATAAGCACGCGAGCGGGGACGCTCGCACTACCATAAAAAATGCTTCTTGCAAAACTGAGATGCTCCCTCTTCGACTGCGATCGGGGGGCAGGCTGTCAACTGTCAACTCTTCGACTGCGTTCTTCGGACAAGCTGTCAACTGTCAACTGTCAACTGTCAACTGTCAACTATTAACTGTCTTATGAATTTGCCTAATTTGATTACTTTTTCTCGCTTATTGGGAGTGCCGTTTCTGCTCTACGGTTTGTACGACCCAAGCGCGCAAAGCCGTTGGATTTGTACCGCGATTTTTGTGGTAGCGGCGGCTACTGATTGGCTGGACGGGTATTTGGCTAGAAAGCTGAACCAAATTACCGATTTGGGTAAGTTTCTCGACCCTTTGGTGGATAAATTGTTGGTACTCGCACCGCTTTTAGTATTGATTGAGTTGGGTAAAGTCCCGGCTTGGGCAGTGTTTTTAATTTTGGGGCGGGAGTTGACAATTGCGGGGTGGCGTGTTAATAAAACTACGATTTCGGGAGCTAATATTTGGGGCAAGTTGAAGACGGTGAGTCAGATTGTGGCGATCGCACTTTTAATCGCTCCCCTCTCCGAAGACTGGAACGTTCCGGCATTAATTGCGTTTTGGGTTTCTGTGGGTTTAACTTTAATTTCTGGCGCTATCTATCTCTGGCCGTCCAAGACTGCTGAGGAAAAGTAAGGATGAGCAAGTTATTGGTTTGAATACAAATTGGATATTCTAGCTAGCTAAGGTCGCAACGGGCGATCGAACTTTGCTGGAATGTACACAAAAACGTTTTTGACGAAGAATTCTGGATGCACTAATCTGCTATACAAGCACTTTGTGGTATGGCAAATTGCCATGCTTGAGATCGCACATTCCGCACCCGCTTAGGAATAGGCTCACACAGTATAATTACTGAGAATAATCCATCCTTACAGTAATAAATTATGCCTTTAAAAAAGTTTTTCATTACTTAACACGCGGTATAAAAGTATAATTTATAGCTTAATAGCTCTATAAAAACAAGTAAAAACCGAGGGCGCCCAATGTGGGAAGAGCCAATCTGTGGCGTTCTTGCGTCCATAATTGACCCAAAAATATCCTGGATTGCGATCGCCACAATTGAAACAGTAGTTGACTAGACTGGAATTGTATCTGCGGTTAACATATCAGTCAACCGCAGATGTAAGGCAGATCGACGCAGATGAACGCAGATCGTTCAAAGAAAAGCGAGCTAATGAATGCCATGCAAGTCTATTGAATGTTGGTGCGTCCATAACTGCTATTAATAGCGCTGCTAGGAAATACTCTATTGCAAATTAGCAAAAATAATGAACTTAGGAATTCGGGCTAAATTGTTGGCTAGCTTTGGAGCTTTGACGGCTTTACTCGCAGTAGTCGGATTTGTGGGTTGGCGGAATACTGTTGAATTAGCACAAGATGCGGAGAAAATGTACGCATATCAAGTTAAGGGGACGGTGGCTCTAGCCAACTCAGAGTCAGCTTTGTGGAAGCTGCGTTACGGCTTCCCACAGTTTCTAGTTTTACCATCCAAGCGATCGGACATTTTGACCGAAGAGCCACAATTATACAAAATAATTGACGATAACCTGCGAGAATATGCCAAAGGCGAACTCACCGCAGAAGAGCAAGTTGCTTTCCATAAGCTGCAAGATGCTTATCACAGGTATATTGCGGCCAGACCTAAGTGGTTTGAGTTGCAGCAAGCAGGTAAACTTAAGGAAGCAGCAGAGTATCGCGCAGCTACGACAACTCCTTTTGGTGCCGAAACAGTTGAGGCTTTTTCAGAACTAATCCAACTCCAGCGAAAAGTTGGCGAAACAAAACATCAGGAAATTGAAGCCAATATTCAGGGTTTGACAGTTTTGCTAGTCTGTACTCTGAGTTTTGCTTTGTTGTCCGCAGTAATCTTGACTGCGATCGTCAGCCGCGATATTGTTAACCCCATAGTGCAATCTGTCAAGAAGATTGCTTCTTCTTCCATGGAAATTACTGCCGCAGTCGAGCGACAAGAATACACGATATCTCAGCAAGCTAATGCTGTGAATCAAACTACTGCGACGATGAACGAGTTAAGTGTTGCATCGTCTTTGTCGGCCAAGCAAGCAGAAGCATCGGCAGTCTCGTCGCATCAAGCACTAACCCTAGCTGAGTCTGGAAATCAATCTGTAGAAAAGACGATGAAGGGAATAGTAACTCTGCAAGAAAAAGTAGACGCGATCGCCAAACAGATTACATACTTGAACGAAAATACTGTTAAAATTAGTGGGATTTCTGACCTGGTAGCCGATCTCGCTAACCAAACAAATATGTTAGCTCTTAATGCTGCTGTGGAAGCAGTCCGTGCTGGGGAAAACGGCAAGGGTTTTGCTGTTGTCGCGACAGAAATTCGGCGACTAGCTGATGAAAGTAAACAATCAGCCGATAAAATTAATGTTCTAGCTAAAGAAATTCAAGTTGCGATCGGCTACACGGTGATGGTAACGGATGAAGGTTCAAAAACCGCAGCACAAGGAATTACACAAGCTAGGGGGACAACAGAAATTTTTGCTGGTGTAGCAGAGGCGATAGACAAGGTATTTTTGAACAATCAACAAATTGCTCTAAATGCTAACCAACAGGCGATCGCAATTGAACAAGTGCTCGCAGCAATGAACCATGTTAATTTAGGAGCAACAGAAACTGCTACTAGCATTGCTCAAGTTAAAGTTTGTACGGAACTGCTCAACCAAACCGCAGCAGAACTAAATAAAATGGCTTAGTAGAAGGAAGAAGTAAAAAGCTGTAAGGTGCGGTTTAATTGTCAGGATAGCATATATAAAACTACCAAAAGGCTGGCTAAGGTATGTTGTTGCGCTTCAGCGCTCTTTCCGGATCTTAGGAAAGAGCGCGCTGAAGCGCAACAACGTACCTATGCAGCTTAATAATGACTCCCCGATTTCCGGTAGTGCACGGCTGTCACCCCGTCATTTTTCAACAAATGACCGCTTTCAACCGCCGCATAAACCACCCAGTGATCCCCGCATTCCATCCGACCGATCACTTCGCATTCGAGATAAGCTAAAGCATCAGTCAAAACTGGACAGCCGTTGCTAGCTTCTGTTGTTTCAACTCCGGCAAATCTGTCTTCTCCCGGAGCAAAGTTTTTCATGAAATACTTCCGCAACTGTCGCCCTTCTGCTAAGATGTTGAGCACAAATTTATCTCCGGCGTACATCAAAGCTTCGATCGATCGATCTTTAGCCACCGCAATCGTCAAACCCGGAGGGCTAAACGTGGCTTGCGACACCCACGAAGCCAACATCGCACTCGTGACATCCCCGCGCCGCGCCGACAGTACACACAGGGAACCTACCAATCTTCCTACAGCTTGTTCCGTGCGATCGCTCCCACCAGTCAACTGCGGTTTCGGCGCCCGCAATTTTTGCGACTTAATCAAGGCTTGAGCAAAATCCGTTCCCGCTTCTTTGCACTCGTGAATCGTCGCAGCCGTCGGCTTAAACTTGGCTCGAATCGGCTCAAATCCAATCCGATAGCCAGCATCTTTTAATTTTCCTTCCACTAAGTCGATCGCCTCGCCACTCCAGCCAAAAGAACCGAAAACCCCCGCTAATTTGCTTTTAGTTGCTGTAGACAACACAATTCCCAAAGCCGTTTGAATTTGCGTCGGTGCGTGTCCGGCTAGCGTCGGAGTACCGATGATAAATCCGGCACATTTCTCGATCGCCTCTTGAATTTCTCCCGGTTCGGCAAATTCGCAATTGATGCTTTCTACAGCAACACCGGCCTTCGTAATCCCTTTGGCGATCGCCTGCGCCAAAGTAGCAGTATTGCCGTAAGCCGAAGCATAAATCAAAGCAACTGTCAAGTCTTTTGAATTTTGTTGTTGGCTCCATTCCCGATACAAATTGCTCAATTCGTGGAGGCCGTAACGGACGATCGGCCCGTGACCGGGAGCGTAAAATGCTGTTGGCAAATCAGCTAATTTATCCATTGCTGTCAGCACTTGTTTCGCCTGAGATGCGTGCAGGGAATCGTAATAATAGCGCCGATCTTCGCTGTAAACGCTCCAGCCTTCATCAAATACTTGATCGCCGCAAACGTGAGAACCAAAAAATTTGTCAGTGAACACGATTCGAGTTTGCGGATCGTAGGTGCAAAGTTCATCAGGCCAGCGCGGAGTCGGAGTCGCCAGGAATTTTAATTTGTGACCTTTACCTAAATCAAGAGTTTCTTCACCCCGAACGATCATAATGTTTAACTCTTGTTCGGGAAAAGCCGATCGCAAACCAATAGCCGCCGGATTCGTACAAACAAAAGCTACTTGTGGAGCCAATTCTAACAAAGCTTTGATCGTGACGGATCTGTTAGCATTGAAATGCCCCAAAATTATGTAATCCAGCATTTTCAAGTCCACCCGTTTCTGCAAAGATTCCAGATAATTTTGGGTGAAAGATTCTCCCGGCGGGTCGAACAAAGCAGTTTTGTCAGCTTGAATGAGATAGCTGTTGGCTGTTGTCCCCCTTTGCAGGGAATATTCTACTTCAAATTTTAGTCTGTCCCAAGTGCGCGATCGCACTGCTGCGGTATCTGTGGCAATTGGGACAAACTGCACGTCGCGGGGTTTGGTATTAGATGCGAGTCTAGGAGTCAAAGTATTAGTCATTAATTGCACCTATCTATATTAAGTTTGCAAGGGGGAAACTGTTGATTTTGTGAATGAGATTTTTTTTATTAACCGCAGAGGACGCAGAGGACGCAGAGGGAGAAAGGAAGAAATACAGTAGCATCGTCCTGTGTTTAAATGTAGGGTGCGTCAGCAGATAGTTGATGATTAACTCGAATAAAACTTCGGCTGACGCACCTTACTAATACCTTTGGAGTGTGTTGACTCAGACAAGAAAGACAAAAAACTCGAGGGTTTAATTTCTCTCTTGCTTTTGACAACACTCAACAGTCAACTGACAACTGACAACCGTCAACTGTCAACTGTCAACTGTCAACTGTCAACTGACTAATAGTGATTGCCGACTTTGCGGTGGTGAACTGCCGGCAGTGCTTCGGGATTGGAGACGCGGCCGCTATCGACCGTAGCATATACGATATGATGATCCGAAAGTTCCATCCTGCTGACCACTTCGCATTCCATGTAGGCCAAAGCATCGGTCAAAATCGGAGAACCGTTGGTAGCAGGTTGAGTTTTAACTCCGGCAAATCGATCGGCACCTGGGGCAAAACGCTTCAAAAAGTGCTTCATCAAGCTTTGATAATTGCCTTCTTCCAGCACGTTGAGTACAAACTTATCACCCGCGTGCATCATCGATTCGATCGCCCGATCCTTCGCAACTGCTATAGTTAAACCCAGCGGTTTAAAGCTGGCTTGCGTCACCCAAGAAGCCAACATCGCACTGCTAACCTCGCCTTTTTGAGCAGTAATAATGTACAATCCGCCGCTGATGCGTCCCAAAGCTTTATCAACATCGCTATCCAGGGATTTCATCTGTTTGACAGCCTTGTCCCGCGACAGCCACTGTCCCAAGTCGGTACCGGCTTCGTCGCAAACTTGATAAATCGCTTCCGTCGGCGCTTCTTTAATCAAAATGTTGGGAAATGCTTCTTTCAAACCCAACTCTTTGAACTTGTTTCGCAGCGGATAAATCGATGCGTCATCGCCACCGCCGGATTCGCACAAACCGAAGGATTGTTTGTTGTTAGCTGCAACTAAAATTGTGTTAATAGCAGCTTCGGCATTCTCCGCAGCAGCGCCATTACTCGGTGGCGAACAAATCACAATCCCCGCAGCGCTACCGACAAGTTCCCGCACTTCCTGCAATTCGGCGGTTTTCAAGTCCATCATTTCTACGGCGACACCGGTTTTGGTAATCCCGTGGGCAATGGCTTGGGCGAGGCGATCGCTAAATCCGTAATCAGAAGTGTAAAATACCGCTACAGTGGTTTCTGCCTTAGCTTGTTCTTGGCTCCACTTTTTGTAACGTCCGGTAAGTTCCACCACATTGTACCTGAGCAGCGGCCCGTGACCGGTTGCCACCGTACCGATTTCTCCCAACTCGGCCATCCGCTTCATTGCACTCAGTACCGATCGAGCATTTGGAGCCATCAAACACTCATAATAAAAGTGATAATCCTCCTCAACCGCCGCTAAATCGTCATCATAGGTACTGTCAGAACAGTAGTGCATCCCGAAAGCATCGCAGGTGAACATCACCTGAGTTTTGCTGTCGTAGCTGAAAATAGTATCAGGCCAGTGCAAATTCGGCGCCGACACAAATTCGATAACGTGGCCGTTTCCTAAATCTAGTTTGTCCCCATTTTTGACTACAAGTCGCTCAAATGGCTGGTGTATCAGGTTTTCTAAAAATTGAATTGCTACCTTCGCCCCCACGACAATCGCCTGGGGTGCCAAAGCCAGCACATCTTTCACCAAACCGCTGTGGTCTGGTTCAGTGTGGCTGATAATTAGATAATCAATCTCTTTCGGGTCAATTTCCCCCTTCAGAGTGTCCATATATTGCTGGCGAAACTTCTCGTGCGAGGTATCTACGAGGGCTGTTTTTTCGCCGCGAATGATGAAAGAGTTGTAAGTTGTACCGTTTTTGAGCCCGAATTCGATGTCAAAACGGTCTCTATCCCAGTCCAGGCATCGAATTGCCGTTGTATCAGAGGCAATTTCGACCTTTTCCACCGTCAATCTGCGTTGGACTCGTTCAGTCAGGGCTACCATACTCTGCCTCCTTGTCTGTTATCCATTACCTTATTGTTTCCATTCTGACACGTTTCTTTTGTAAATCTTCATAAAATTTCTTATGATGCTGTTAAGTAACTTCAAAGTTATTAATGTTTGAGTTGGGCGATTCCCTACCCGATAGATTCGCTTCACGCCAGTTTTTGCACAAATCTACCGATCGGGTCTTGACAAAATTATGATTTTGCCGATCGAGCTAAAAAAAAATACACGCACCCGCGACCTCAGAAACCCGGTTTCTTCGTATATTTCTCGTTCCCAACAAAAAACTCGTAGAAACCGGGTTTCTAGCCGCTCATAGGGCGGCCCTGAAACTCTCCGAAGTGTTGTTACGTTGGGGCCAACGATCGAATTTTATTGTGGGAGTTCTCGGAGGAAATAATATGACAAATCTTATCCCTTCTGATTAGTAAGTGGTAACTCCACAATCAACTCAGTGCCTTCACCAACCTGACTGACGCACCGAATCCGCCCGCCGTGAGCTTGTACAATTACCTGATAGCACACTGAAAGCCCCAAACCAGTACCTTTTCCTACAGGTTTAGTCGTAAAAAACGGGTCAAAAATCTTGTCTTGAATGTGCGCCGGAATGCCACTTCCTGTATCGCGCACAGAGATTGTTACCCAGTCCGGCTCGCTTTGCCAACTGCGGATCGTTAATTCTCCCGGTTTGTCGGCCCAGGCGATCGCATCTAAGGCATTGTCAATCAAATTATAAAATACTTGGTTGATTTGACCGGCATGACATTTGACTGGCGGCAGATTTCCGTATTGCTTGTCAATTTTTATATTTGATTTTAGTTTATTTTGCAGCATCAATAAACTGCTTTCCAAACCTTCATGCAAATCCACAGCTTTAAATTCTGCGTGATCTAAGCGAGAAAAATTTCGCAGCGTCATCACGATCGCTCTAATCCTGCTGCTGCCTTCCCGCATCGAATTGAGCAGTTTGCCAAAGTCATCTCGAACGTAATCGAGTTCTAGTTCTTCATTGATTCTGACAATTGCCTCCGCTGCTTCTGGGCAGGCATTCCCGCACAATTCTAGAGCTTCGTTTAAGACTTTAAAATATTCTTGAGCGTGAAACAAGTTAGCGTGAATGAAATTGTTGGCATTGTTGATTTCGTGAGCAATTCCCGCTACCATTTGCCCCAAACCAGACATTTTTTCGCTTTGAATCAATTGCTGCTGCGCCGATCGCAATTCTTGGAGGGCTGCTTGCAATTGCTGGGTTTGAGCTTGAGATTTGACTGCCGCTTCTCGGACTTGGCTGTAAAGTTCTGCTTGCTGAATCGCGATCGCCATTTGATCGGCTAGCTGCGACAGCAACTCCATTTCTTGGCGCTGCCAATTCCGGGTATCGTGACACTCGTGAGCAATCAACAAACCCCACAGTTTACCGGGAAATTTTACAGGAGAATTTATGTCTGTAGAAAGTGAATTGTCTGCGCTTTGGGATGTAACAATCGGTACGATCAGATTAGCTTTTACCTGCAAGCTGTCTAAAAAATCAACGTGACAAGGCTCTAAACCGGCCTGAAAAATATCATTAATTGCTTTGACTCGCCCTTGCTGGTAAAGATCGGCATAATTTCCCCTAAAACACTTATCTTCCCCCATATCTCCTAAAATGGAAGGCCAAGGAACTGTCATATCTTCAACGACAACTGTTCCTTGCCAGTTATCTTCAAACTGATAGATAATTACCCGATCGCACTGCAACCATTGGCGGACTTCTCTCACCGCTGTTTGCAGGATAGTTCCCAGATCCAGGGTACTGCGAATTTGGTTGCCAATCAGTCGCAGCAGAGATTCTCGTTCGGCTTGACGGCGGGTTTTGCTGTAGAGTTTGGCTTGATTGATCGCGATCGCCAATTGCGATGCTACCCCTTCTAACAGTTGCCGTTCCCAATCAGTCCATTCCCGTTCGCGATCGCACTGATGCAAGCCAATTATGCCATTCACTTCACCTTGATAGCGAGTAGCGACTGCCAGCATTGACTTAATTTCCAAAGTCTCGGCAATTTTTCGGGTTTGTGCATTTAACCCCGGAAAATCCAGAAACTTCGTCAATGCTAGCGACTCTTGTCCAGACACGACTGCGGCCAAGTGCGGGTTGTCAGTAATCGGTACTTTCATCCCCAGTTGTATGGGATAGTCTCCCGCGTTGTACTCTCCCCGCGTGACCAACGTTTTTTCTGTATTGGATTCTTTGACTAAAATACTCGCGCGGCTGCACTGTAGCGCTTGCCCCAGCAATCGGCACGCCGATGTTAAAATCTGTTCTATATCAAGGGTGCTGCGAATTTCGTTATTAATTTCGTTGAGCAAGTTTGATAGCTGAACTTGCTGCTGCATCTGCACGATGATGGCTTTTTGTTGGTCTACTTCCGGCAGCGAAAGACCTTCTTCTTGATTCCAGTTACCTGATTCAGGCAACCGCGCAGTCAGTCTCTGCCAGGGGGTTTCTTGTTGTTGTATTTTTAAAGACATATTTACTCAGCACTTGTACAGTATTTTGATAGACTCTGGTTGTTTACACATTTGCTTACCCCGCCAACAGCAGATCGTCGCTACCACGAATTTAGGACGATATTAAAACATTATAAATGATATATCCCGAGCATAGCAATTATTTGCTTTACAAATATTTATAAATAATAATTATGGTCAAGGAGCCGACAATACTAATGAGGCACGCGCCATCTTTTTCGTCAGATGTCAATTAGAGTTAACCGTCCCCCTAAGCGAATAAAATTAATCTAAAATCTATCTTTAGTGATAATGTTTGCGCGCGATCGATCGATGAACATGAAAAACTCAATTGCCGACAATTTTTGTCCGGGATCTGGCACTGACAACCCGATCGCTGGATTGACAGGTAAAAGCCTGGTTAAAATAGCTTTGGCGATCGGCAATTCGCGGTTGCACTGGGGATTATTTAAGGGCAGAACTTTGGAGAGAACATGGGATACTGAGCATCTCAAAACTGATGCTGTTTCCCGGCTCTGTGAGGCAGAAAAAGCGGAATATTTGGTGGAAACGGTGATGAGGTCGATCGAGCAAATATCAGCTCAAAATCTGCTTTGTCTTCCTGCTACTCCCGCTGTGTCTAGTCCTCACACACTTTCTGTAGTGCCGCCACCTTTAGTTTTGGCCTCAGTAGTTCCCCAGCAAACAGCAATTTGGCAGAGTTATCCTGAAGTCCGAATTATTACTTTAGACCAGTTACCGATCGGGGGACTCTATCCTAGCCTGGGGATTGACAGAGCTTTAGCTTTATTGGGTGCTGGCAACCAATTGGGTTGGCCAATTTTACTGATAGATGCTGGTACAGCTCTAACATTTACTGGGGCTAATGTCAATAGGTATTTAGTCGGGGGTGCCATCTTACCGGGTTTGGGTTTGCAGTTGTCCTCGTTAGGGAAAAAAACCGCTGCATTGCCCTCAGTAGGCTTACCAGAAAATCTGCCGCGTCGCTGGGCTACAGATACTGCTGGGGCAATTCAAAGCGGGGTTGTATATGCGGCGGTGGCAGGAGTTAGGGATTTTATTGAAGATTGGCGGAGGTTGTTTCCGAATAGCAAAATTGCAGTCACGGGGGGCGATCGCATTTTGTTATTGAAATACCTGACCGCACTATTTCCCGATACGGCTTCCTCGGTAATTGACGCACCAGAGGCTATTTTTTGGGGAACCGTGGGATTTTAGATTTTAGATTTTAGATTTTAGATTGAGGGATTGGGGGATTGACCAATTGATTGAGATTTGATGTTGAAGAATTGGTAATGATTGATTCCGTACAGGTTTGGAACAGGGGCATACGGTTGTATTTTTTTTGAATTCATATTAGTTTGTTAAATGTTGACGGCGACCAATTCTTTGCAATCAATCGGAATGGGAATAATAAGAACAGAAAAAATCTGCCTCAATCAACACAGTGTTAAACGCAGCAACTGGCTCTATTATGCAGGTTAATGTTTATTAGGCACGTTGTTGCGCTTAAGCGCTCTTGCATATTAGGCACGTTGTTGCGCTTAAGCGCTCTTGCATATTAGGCACGTTGTTGCGCTTAAGCGCTCTTGCATATAAAGAGCGCTCAAGCGCAACAACATACCTTTTTAAAAGGTGTACCAATGACCAATTCATTTGGCAAACTGGCGAATATAGCGAGCAACAATATCCGGGACTTCCTGCGGCAAATTGATGTCTCCCGGACTGACAGATTCCAGTTCGGCATTAGGAGCCAGAGCGGCATAGGATTGACACAGAGACAAAGCTGCGGGGGTATCTTCAGAACCTTGCAAAACCAAAACAGGCGCTTTCAGCAAGGCCAAATTCTCATCAACTAACTCTGCTATAATTTCAGACCGCCGCCGCCCGAACAGCAACTGCACGGCAACTGGGGACTGCATCAACTGCTGTCTCAAGTTTAGCAGTCTGTCAATCTGCTTTTGACCCCCCAGCAACTTAGCAATTGGATAGATCGATCGCAACAACCAGTATGCCAACGGAGGTTGAGCTATCAGCCAGCTAGCCGTCTGCCACCGCCCCCCCTGGTTGCCAGCCTTGACGCCTTCTGGGGCTAACAACACTAAACCCTGAACTCGATCGGGATATTTGATGGCGTAGCTAGCAGCCACCCAGCCGCCCAAAGAGTCACCAATTAAATAAACCTCTTGCAGGTTCAAAGCATCGAGGTATTGGGCGAGACATTCTACTTCCAGATCGATCGAATAATTAACATTTGGGTGTTCCGAGTCGCCAAAGCCCAGCAAATCTGGTGCGAAGCATTGGAAGTCCGGGCTCAAAAGCTCGATCGTCCGCAGCCACTGACTGCCGTCGCCCCAAGAACCATGCAAAAATACTAAATTTGGGCCTCTGCCGACTTCGCGCCAGAAAATGTGTCCTAAAGAGAGTTTGACCCGAGAATTGCGTAACGGTGAGTACATCCGGTTTAATATTCAGCAATAAAAAGATTATTAAATTAATGTTCAGATATCATAAATTAAAGCATGGAAACATTAAAAATTAATTCCCTACTAATAAAAGGTAGCTTGTTAAGGTGAGGTAATTCCCAACGTTGCTCAAATGTAGATGCCCTGAGAATTTACGCTAAAGTTGTCAGGCCTTGAAAATAGTTCTGCAAGTGTTCGCCATTATCATGGCTAAGCTGGTCTTCCGGCAGCGCAGTCGGCAAAAAAGCCTCCACCTCGCTGATTTCAAGCGAATCCTGAACTTGCATCTTGCCCTGCACCTCTGCTTCCACCACGATACAAATCGAGTGCAAGCGAGGATCTCGATCGGCAGCCGAATAAACGCCCACCAAGCGACGAATTTTGACTAAATCGAGTCCTGTTTCCTCCGCCAATTCTCGGCGCACTGTTGTCGGAATATCCTCTCCCCAATCCACCATACCTCCCGGAAGTGCCCAGCGACCGTTGTCGCGGCGTCGAATTAACACTATTCGCCCGTCAGGTAACACAGGAATCACGGCGGTACCAGTGACGGGATGTCGAAAAATCAGACCCAGCACAGTCTGTACAAATTGCCACAATCTACGCATACACTCAAAAGCTTGTTTAGGGGAAAGTAATTTTAGACCTGCTATCTCGCAGATTTGGGGTCAGAATTATTATATTCTTCTTTCAGGCAAAATGTCCGGCAACTGTCCTAAAATCTCCGCTGCGTGAGATTCTGGTTTGACTTTGCGCCAAACATTTTCAATCCTACCATTAGGGTCGATCGCGAAGGTCGATCGAGTAATGCCCATAAATTCTTTGCCCATAAATTTTTTGAGTCCGTAACAACCGTAGGCGGTTGCCACTTCGGCGTTTGAGTCGCACAGCAAGGGAAAAGGCAGTTGATATTTAGCTGCAAACTTGGTGTGAGATTTTGCCCCGTCTGTACTGACACCGATCACTGCAATATTTCGCGACTCGTAGTCCGATCGCTAGAAATCGTTTTATTGGAGTAATTCCGAGTCAACGGGAGCAAATTAAAGCTCATAGCCATAGCCGTCACTCCTATGTACGAAAACTACATTGCTCATGGTTGAGAGACTTATTCTTGCGCCATCGATCAAAACCTCAAACCCTTTTGGAGTAGGTGTTTTAACTCTTGCCGTATAAGTTCCAGCTTGAGCTTTTTTCCGGTCTTTGCCGATAGTAAACCTGACTACATCACCTGCTGCAATGTGAGTAAAAACAGTTTTAGCGTTTTTCACTGCCGGAAATCCAGAAGCATTAACTCGAATGGATTGGCGGCTGCCATGACCTTTACAGGTAATCAATAGAGGTCGATCGGTGAGAACTCGAATGCTTGCCCCAGACTCGCCAACACAAGCAGCATCAAGGCTGTGAGTTTTTTCAAGACCTTGACGCACTCGGTTCATTTTCGTTCTTGCACCAGACCAGCATTTCACGTTCTCGCAAATAGATTTAGCCATTTTCACAATTGCGTATCTGGTTGAATTGACCGCAGCCGCATCTTTTAACGGTTTTGTGGAATTCTCTAAAACTTGCTTCAAAATATCAGGCGATTTTGCCAATAAATCGCGAACGTCCAAGTTGCCTTTCTTGATGTTACAGACATGACAAGCTAGAGTTAGATTTCCAATGCGGCTACTCCCCCCTTTCGACTTAGATTGAATATGCTCAACTTCTAGCGGTACGTTTTCTGTGCCACAGTAAGCGCATTTTCTACCCCACTTTTGCAACAAGTATTCACGCACTTCGTATCCTTGTAATTCACCTTGTTGGTATTCAACTCCATCTATTTCTGGATTAGCTAACTTTTGCGTATCAAACCGAACTTGTTCAATTTCGATCCAGGCAATTGGACAATACCGCATAAAGCGTTTAATCCAAGTTTCAACTGTTAGCACTCTGTGTCGAATTGATGGAGCTAACCAACCCTCTGGCTTGGCACGATTCAAGCGTTTCTTGCGATAGTGTAAATTGCGCGAACGTCTTCCACGTCTAAACCCTGCCCGTTTAACTAAATCGAATTTGATTGCTTCTCCTCGGTGATTTAGTTCTGCTCGAAACAAGATATCATTACCACATTGAATGGCAAACCCTGTCCACTGACTACCTGGGTCAATCTTGAGGATGTATTCCTTTGTTTGGGGATTTTCGATAGTTTGTTGCTGGATTACGACATAAGGGAATCTGCGAAAACTGGCAAGCTTCCCACGATTTTGTAATTCTCGGCATCTGCCGGGGTGAATCATATCTAACGGTTGCTTATCTCCGTTGATTTGAAATACCCAGTTCTGTTGTTTGGTTGGTTGCATTTCTGCTTCGCCTTTCGGGTGATGTTTGCTTTGAAAATGCTCCTGAGACTTGTCACTGGCAATAGTGTTTCACCTTCAAAAACTAGGCAATGTTCTATTTGCCAAACCGCTTAGAACTAGCGAATTCTATTGGGGTTTTGACCTCAGGTAGCGTAGATCTCAAGGATCTTATTCTGGTGTAGCAGGGTTTTTATCCCTGGGGTAAACTGGAAACTCCGATTTACTCCATTTCTTTGCTACTCGCGAAAGGCACAAGCTTCTTTGGTACAGCCGGGGGTGTTATCCCGAGGATAAAAATAAAGTACAACTCGTCGGCCTCGAAAATCTGCGAGGCCCACAAGTTGGCCGGCAGCGTCGGGCAGGCTGAAAACAGGGGCTACATCACCAGGATTTAGTGTCATTTGTGGTATTTTTGAACCTCCCCAGCGCTGAAGCAACGGGGATTCCTGCCCACCTAGAAAAGGCGACAGCGGGACATTCAAGTGTCCCTCTAGACCCTCAAGATCAACTATCCGAAGATGTTGCGATTGGGCTTACTTTTAGTATGTTTTGCTTGCTTGAGTCCATCACTTTTGCCAGTTAGGTACACTCCTCAATCTGCCTTTATTTGCCCTTTAAGTATTCTGGATCTCGCGCCAGATATCTCGGTTGCCGGGATTTCTCCGTACTAGATTGATTCAACGTGTAGATGGTGATTCTTAATCGCTTCTACTATTTTATCACGGTGGCCGGGGCCGCGCACTCGTTTCTAGGCGGCGGTCGCCGCTACAGGCCGGGGCCCCATATCTGAAGCTAGGGGCCCCGGCCCCGCTTCTCGGTCAAGAGTTTTTAGAATATTTTCGCAAGTAAAAAATGTTGCGTCCCGATCGCGCGCTGATGAAGAGCGACTCAAGAGACTCTCAGTCGAGGGACTGTTCTTGTCGATCGGTAATAGTGCCGGGTGTGATATAATCGTCATCGGTCTAAAATTGAGTATAACTAGACAACGTAAAAACTCGCACTCAATTAGTTGAGTTCGCAGTCACACCGATCGGTGTTGCGGTTTAGGAAAGCTAAATTTGAACAAAACCTAACTACATTAAAGAGAATCGATCGAGTACGGTAGGGTATACCGGAATTCACGCTTGGGGAGAAGACACCTCTAAAGCCGCTGGAGCAATCCTGTCGGAAACAAGTGACTTCACCCAAGCCAGAATCTCAGTCACAAGCAAGTGCTGAGAGTTTTAACCTGAAGAATCCCCTCGCCGAAAGCTTGGGGAATGTCAATGTTTATTAGTGAGGTCAGAATGGCTAAGCGCCGCAATCTCAAGAAAGAGAAGGCACAACGAAATCAAGCATACGCTCGCAAGTTTCGCAAGCGGAGAAATCAAGATATGTTCTCCAACAAGAGAAGGCGATTTGACGGCGGCAACGGCGGCGGGATGGGCGCCATGAGCGGCGGCGGACGGGACAAAGATATGGCTGCTGCTGAAGAGTAATATAGTCAGGCTATCTGCCCAACTTAGAACCGAGAGTGCAAAACACGATCGTTCTAAGGAGAGATAGCCATTCTGAATTTGCCTAAGAATTCAACGAGGATAGTTTAGGCGATCCGATCGCGCGCAGCAATCAGTGATTTTCTCACTTGTTCAAATCCGGTGCCACCGTAACTATTGCGAGCAGCGACCACTTGAGTCGGTGCGATCGCGCTATAAATGTCTGTATCAAAAGCTGGGTGCAAGTCTTTCCACTCCTCAAGTGTCAAATCTTTGAGGAGTTTGCCCCCCGACAGACAAGTTTTCACAACTTTGCCCACAAGGTTGTAAGATTCCCGGAAGGGAACGCCCTTAGCAGCCAAATAATCTGCTACGTCTGTAGCGTTAGAAAAGTCTTCTGTAACGGCACTGGCAAGGCGATTGGTGTTAAACGCGATTCCTTCCCGCAGCAAAATCGTCATTGCTTCCAAGCAACCTTGTACAGTTTTGACGGTATCAAACAAAGCTTCTTTATCTTCTTGCAAATCTTTGTTGTAGGCCAAAGGCAATCCCTTCACTACTACAAGCAAGGCTTGCAAATGACCGAAAACCCGCCCCGCCTTGCCCCGCACCAACTCCGGCACGTCGGGATTTTTTTTCTGGGGCATGATGCTAGAGCCCGTAGCGCAGCTATCTTTGAGCGTAATAAATCCAAATTCGTGAGAAGACCACAAAATCATTTCTTCTGACAAGCGGCTCAGGTGTACCATAATTAAGCTGGCGGCTGCGAGAAATTCGATCGCAAAATCTCGATCGCTCACTCCATCTAAACTATTAGCATAAACCTGGTCAAACTCCAAGAGTTCTGCGCTATAGTGTCGGTCGATCGGGAAAGTCGTCCCCGCCAGCGCGCCGCAACCCAAAGGCGAAATATTCACCCGCTTCAAGACATCGCCAAGGCGTTCCCAATCGCGATCGGACATTTCAAAATAAGCTAACAAGTAATGAGCCAAACTGATTGGCTGAGCGCGCTGTAAGTGCGTGTAACCGGGGATTAAAGTTTCGACGTTGAGTTCTGCAATTTCGAGCAAAACCCCTTGAAATTCCCGCAATTGCTCGCGAATTTCTGCGATGCGATCGCGCAAATACAAACGAGTATCGGTGCCGGCTTGGTCATTGCGCGATCGGGCCGTGTGCAGCTTTTTGCCCGCATCCCCGACGATATCCGTCAGGCGCTTTTCTACAGCAAAGTGAACGTCTTCTGCATCAACTCCCGGCACAAAAAGACCTTGGCGGTATTCGCGGCGGATTTGTTCCAAACCATTGACTAGCTGTTCGCCTTCTGATGCGGAAATAATCCCAGTTTTGGCGAGCATCTTAGCATGAGCGATAGAACCGGTCAAGTCATACTCAATCAGTTCTATATCGAAGCCAATACTAGCATTGAATCGGGCGATCGCTGGGTGCAGCGCCGACTCAAATCTTTGACTCCAAGTTTTCGGTTGTGTGGTCATTGCTGAATGTAAAACTAAATTATATCTCTCTTGCAGAACTCTCTAAAAACTGTTTCGTAGTAAGGACTTTAGTCCTTCGGTTCGCACTCAGGATTTGAGTCCTCCGGTTCGCAGTAAATAAGGCAAGTCCTTCGTCCCAAATTCGGCAAGAAAGGACTAAGGTAATTACTACAAACTTTGTATACCTGTATTGACACTAAAAAACTGAATTCTAGACTACAAAATTATTAAAATTATGCTGCTGCATCAGAAAGGACTGAAGTCCTGACGGCGAACCTTTGAAATCCCTTCCTGACGACCTCTTAGAGAATAACTCTAAGGAATAATCCCTTTAATGAACCAGCCAATGAAAATACCTATAAAAAAAGCTCCTATCTGACCAGTCGAAACAAAATTGTTCCAAGCTTTCTGGAAATTAGTAAAAATCTCGTAGCTTTGACCCAATATCACAGGCGAACTCAAATGAGATTTCACAACTAACAAATGAACGGCGTCATGCCAATGAATCGAGCTGGTAAATCCAGTAATAATTTCCGGCATTAAATTAACTATCATGGTGATTTTCTCCTGTGGTCGGTGTTACCCTAAGTACAACCAGTGTCATGTCATCTTCATTGCGGTTGCCGATGCCGATAAACTGGTGAACGCGATCGAACAAATAATCCAGAATTTCCTCAGACTGCTGATAATTTTGACAAGCCCACTGAAAAGCCGCGGTCAAGTTATCCTCATCAAAGCGATCGCCCCTTTGATTAGCAGCATCAGTAAATCCGTCTGTGTAATAAATAATAGTATCACCAGGCTGCAATTGCACGTGGGCTTCTTGGTAGTGCGAATCAGCATCCAGGCCAATCAACATTCCCTCCAAAGTATCGAGCCGAACAATCGAATTAGTTGCAGCTTGCCACAGCAAAGGCGGGTGGTGAGCAGCATTACTGTAAGACAGAATGCGAGTTTTCGGATCGTACTCCGAATAAAACAGAGTCACAAAACGGTGAGAATTCTCCAAATCCGCGTGCATTACCCGGTTTAAATGTTGCAAAATTCTCGCAGGCGAATGGCGGTTCAAAACCTCCGCCCGCAGCATACCCCGCGTCATCGTCATCAACAGGCCAGCCGGTACCCCTTTGCCCATCACATCGCCAATGACGATGCTCCAGCGACCCTTGTCGATTTTGGACTTGAGATTTTTAATCAGGGATGGGGGGTGTTCCCCCTCATTTTCCTTGCCGATCGGGTCATAGTCAGCGGGAATAAAATCATAATAATCACCGCCGACTCTGCTAGCAGTTTGGCAGCGCGCGGCCACATCAAGACCGGGAATTGTGGGACAACTGCGGGGTTGCAGCCGCAATTGAATTTCCGCCCCAATTTCTAACTCTCTGTCCAGGCGTTCTTTTTCGGCCAACTTCACCGTCAGTTCGTCTTTGCAGATTGCCACGGCGGTTTGATCCGCCACCAACCGAACTAATTTCTGTCGGCCCGGAGTCCAAACATATTGTGGGTCACTGCTAAAAACAAACAGCCGTCCGCGTTCCAAATTCTTGACTAAAATTGGCGCCCCAAACAAATGAACATCCGGGCCCAAATAACGGCCGACTTGCAAGTCAAGACTAGAAGTTTGCCCAGAGGTTTGAGAAAAAGATTCACCAGCCGCGCCCGCACCTGCTGTAGCTTGCCTGGTGGCTATTTCCAGCGCTTTCCGCATATCTTGGCACTGCCGTCCTTCCTGACAGTGCAACTGCTGGAACCGAACTTGACCGTTGGGTTTGAAGAGCACCAGAGCTCCCCCGTCGGCGTCGGTAACGCGAGTTGCCACCAGAGGCACCAACTCCAAAAATTGGTTGAGATTGTTAAAACTACGCAGGGCAAATCCCAGCGAGCCCAACATATCTTGAACGTTGTGCTGGTATCGGTGCAAGCGCGCCACCAGTTCTTTGAGGGCAAATACTGGCGTCGCGTCGGTGGAATTGCGACCCGTAGGGCGGTCAGCAGGTTGAGGTGAGGGGCGAGGCAAGGGCACAGCAGTCATTTTAGATTGGTGATTTTCGATCTTAAAAGGAGATTGATTGAGTGAGGAATTACGCACCACACGAACAGAAATCCGGTTGTTTTTGGAGCAAGTAGTTTGGGCAGTAGGTCATTGGTGTGAATTTAAGCCTGAAATCCTCAAGAAATCTCGTTTATAGCTGAGTCTAAATCCCCCTTAATAAGGGAGACTTTGAGCCCTTCTGAAACTACTTAATCAAGGTATGTAGTTGGGATGCGAGCCCTCTTTAGGCGTATAGATAAAGAGGGCTCGCATCCCAACTACGTACCTAATTTATCTGATGACAATAAAACCACACTGCTTTTTAAGGGGGCGCCAGGCCGATCGGCGGGCCTAAGCCTCAGAGAGTAAAACGTTACTACCTGAGACCTTAAGTTGACACCAATTGATGGCGCTTCGTCGATCGCAAGCAAGCAATAACAGAAGGTTTTAAGGTATTGTTTCTAGATATTTAGTTTTCCACAGACCGTCAGGTGGCGATCGGCACAAGTCCTGCGATGGTAGTTTGAGGTTAATAATTTGAGATTTTGAATATCTGTGTCCGCCTCCAAAAATCGGGACGGCTAGAGATACCTCATCAATCTAAAATCTAAAATCTAAAATCTAAAATCGAGTAGGGCTTCGACAAATTCGTAACTAGAAAACGGGCGCAAATCTTCGATGCTTTCCCCCACTCCAATAAACCGGATTGGCAGACCTAGCTGCTGCACTACTGCTAGGGCAACACCACCTTTAGCAGAACCGTCAAGTTTTGTCAATACTACTCCGCTTAATTTTGCCGATTCTGCGAAAACTTCTGCCTGTCGCAAACCATTTTGACCTAGGGTGGCATCCAAGACCAGTAGAGATTCTACGGTAGCGCCTGGGGCTTTTTTGTCTACAATGCGACGGATTTTACTTAATTCGTCCATCAGATTTTTTTTGTTTTGCAGGCGGCCTGCGGTGTCTACGATCAACAATTCTGTGCCTCGGGCGCTGGCGGCGGCGATCGCATCAAACACGACAGCAGCCGGATCGGTATTTTTCCCTGGATTGGCAATAATTTCCACGCCGCTGCGGGAACCCCAAACTTTGACTTGTTCGACGGCGGCGGCGCGGAAAGTGTCGGCAGCGGCAATCAGGGTTTTGTAGCCGGATTTTTGGGCGATGTGGGCTAGTTTGCCGATCGTCGTAGTTTTGCCCGCACCGTTGACTCCTACAATTAACCAGATGTTGAAGGTGTCTTTTTCTGGGGCAAATGTCAGGCTGTAGGCGGGATTGCCGGCGGCGGTTTCGGCTGTCGGAGCGTCGAGAATGTCGCGCAGGATGCTTTTGAGAAAGGCTAGAGCCTGTTCTGGCGGCAAGACTTCTTGTTTGAGTCTTTCTTGGAGGCGGTTGATAATGATGTCGGTGGCGGCGACTCCGACATCGGCTTGTAGGAGCAAAGTCTCAATTTCAGCTACGGCGTCTTGATTGAGCGGGCCTTGACCGACGATCGCCTTTAGTCGATTAATTAAGCTGCGGCGAGTTCTTTCCAAACCTTTCCGCAGTTTTTGCAGCCAACTGATTTCCTCGACGGATACTTGATCTGGCCGGCGCCCTTGACTGGCTAGGATTTCAGATGACCAGAGGAAGCCTTCGTCAAAGGCAAAACCGGGAATTTCTTCGATTATTGCGGCTCTTTCGGCGGCCGCTGCGATGACTTCTGGTTCCTCAAGGGCGGTTTCCTTGAGGCGTTCGATGCGATCCATGCGATCGGCCCCAGCTCGGGCCCAAAACGGCAGGGCTTCGGCTGTAGAGTCCTCAGATGCGATCGATTCTGTGTCTGCAAGCTCAGTTGCAGGTTGGGCAATTGCTATATTTTCTGCTGTAACTTCTAATTTTTGAGTAACAGGTTGAGGCGCGATCGACTCGGATGATGGTGGCAGAGGTTCGGGAATCTCTACTGGGATGGCTGCATCTGGTTCTTGACCATCGGTACTTTCATTCTGCGGTGGTGGTGCAATTTCTGAAACTTCTGCAACAGTTGGTGCGGCTTCTGCAACTTCTACAAATTCTGTTTCGGCTGCTGGAACTTCCGCCGATGCTGTCTGGGCAACTTCTGTTTCAGGTTTTTGCTGTTTTTGAATATTTTTGTAAGCAGCTTTGGCCCAATTGAGATAATCCTCAGCTACAGCGGGGGAAGTTTCCTCAACTGCTGCATCTGTTTGAGGCTCAACCGATGCGGATTTTGCCGCCTCATCTTGGGGCTGTTCGGGGGGAGTTTCTGGTTCAGAAGATCCGCTTTCGCTGTACTGGCGACGAAACCAATTAAATACCATAGAAGTAAATGGGGAATAGAGAATAGTTATTAGTCATTTAGCCATCAGTCCTTAGTGTAGAGCGGATTGCGGATTGCGGATTGCCGATCGCGAATGACCAATAACCAATGACCAATGACCAATGACCAATGACCAATGACCAATGACCAATGACCAATGACCAATGACCAATGACCAATGACCAATGACCAATGACCAATGATTGATTTTATCGACGACTCGGCGGAGGACTCCGTTGATGAACCGATGTCCTTCGTCGCCGCTGTAGCGTTTTGCCAGTTGGACGGCTTCGTTGACGCTGACTTGTTCGGGTAAGCCGAGATAGAGGATTTCGGCGATCGCGATTCTCATGATATCTCGATCGATCCTGGGCAGGCGATCGATTTGCCAGTCTACCAGGGCTTCCGAGAGCAATTCGTCAATTTGAACGCGGTTGGCGCTGACTTTGGTCAGGATTTGCAAAGCATAGGTGCGGACATCTTGCTGGTTGGCAAGCTGAAGCAGTTCTGGAAACTCCATCGATGAACCGAGACGGTTGATGGCGGTTTGGGTGAGTTCGAGTGCTTCGCGCACCATCGCTCTAGCACTTTGTATATCAGCGGCGCGGATTTCGCTAGCCAGGAGTTTGTCGCTACCCCGCTGTACTTCCGAAGCTGCTGCTTCTAGGGATTCTTGAACTTCTGTCGTCAGAGTGCGGATGGCTGCGAGGAGAACATCTTGCAGTTTCTTGGCTTCTAAGAGTTCTGGATTAGTCGGCAGTTGGCTGATGCCGAGGAGTGCGAGTTCGCGTGAGGTTTCGCGTGCTTTTTTCATATTTTTTAGATAGAAATTGGGAGTTTAGGAATTTCAGAATTGTTGAGATTGCTAAGCGCTGGTTCAGAGCATAGACTTGGACTTTAGCAGAAAAACTCCCAAAAAAACCTGCCCTCAGTAACGATTGTTTCTGGGCAGGTTTTAGATACCTAGGATCAATTATTATTGGGAAAATTTACTGGCTAGAAACCCGGTTTCTTAGGAGCGTCCCACGGAGGCTGCCCACCCGTTATGGATGAAAGAAACTCTTTCTCCCCCTCTCCCCCCTCTCCCCCTCTCCCCATCGAGTTTCTTAGGAGATACTTCGCTTTGAAACCCAAGATGTATCAGAGAAACCCGGTTTCTGAGTGTAGGCTTTCTGCGCTTCCAGTTGGTTCAATATACGTGAGTTGCAAAAATAATTCGGACGGGCTAGAAGCCCATCCCACAATTTTTTTGTTTTGTGGGATGGGCTTCTAGCCCGTCCGAAAATTTGATTAAAAGATTAAAAGGACTTTTACAGCCTTGTCTAATCTTCTTCGACTGGTACAGGCTGGTATCTTGATTCGGATAGCAAGGGTTCGAGTGTTTTGCCGGGGGGGTTGTCGGCGGTGACCGCAACTGAGTTGCTGGGGTTGACGATGCCGCCGGAGATCACCACTTTAAAGGCATCTTCGATCGACATTGACAAATTAACGACATCTGCTTCCGGGACTATAGCGTACCATCCGGTGGTGGGGTTGGGAGTGGTGGGGATGAAAATGCCGATCGGGCTTTCGCCGGACAAATGAGACGGAATGTCGTTACTCTCGATCGTACCGGTCACAAATGCCAAAGTCCAGATTCCCCGCCGGGGATACTCTACCAACACCACCCGGCGAAATTTATCATTAGATTTGAGGATAGTTCCCAGCAGTTGTTTCAAGGTTTTGTAAACCGAACCCGCTAGGGGAATTGCCTGTAACAGGCGTTCGCCAAAGTCTAGCAGCCACTTCCCGAAGATGTTGCGGGCCATCAAACCAATGACTAAAATGCTCAGCAGGGGTACAGCCAGCCCTACTAAGAGATTTAGCAGGTTGACCAAAATCGGGTGGAGTCCGTCAAAAGGATTAATCTGCTTGGGAATTTTGGTAAGAAAATTGATTACCCAACTGGCGACGGTAATTGTCAGCCAGATGGTGGTAGCTAAAGGTATCACTACCAGCAGACCTGCGATCAGGTCATTTTTTAAGTCTTGTTTGATGCGTTGGAGCACGGCGGTTCAAATCTCCTCGTAACTGGTTGCAATCACCTGATAAACCTGAGAATAAAGCAACTGCACGGGCTTTACTGGAATTGACCATTTTGGATCGTCTTCTCTGCTGCCAAACCCTACGCTTGCCGAGCGCGGAAGAGTTAGGGATCGGCGGTGCTGTATCTATATTTTAAAGAATTATTGCAGGCAAAGCGCCTGATTTTAATATATGCGGGCTGTGCAACAGCTCACCCTATTGTATATTTTAAGACATTTTAGCTCGGAATCAACCAATCAGATCGCTGTGTTGAGGTGGCCGGAGTCGGGGTGTTTCCTGTAGAGGGCTTTTGGGCTGCTTCCACAATTGATAAATTTTTAGCATGGGGCGGGCTAGAACAATGCCAGTGGCGATCGTACCGCGATCGCGCCCACTCCCATCGGACAATCTATTTTTTGAGAACTTGACAGAACTGCGATCGAGAAAGGTGAGAGACTTTAGATTAAATGTTTCTCAAATGCCAGCTACTTCTTAAACTATTTGACTCCCCTAAAAAATGGATGCCGTGCCACGTAGACTCCTGATTGGAAGGTCAAAAAAATTACACCAAAGTTCATAATCCCAAATTCAATTCTGCGAGTAAATCTCCAATCTCAAATCTCAAACTGGTTGACTATTCTTTGAAAAACCGTAAAATATAGTCAAATTTATCTGCGATCGCGGGAATCTCGCCAATAATAGCTTATGTTGAATACAGCCGGACTGTTTGAAGCAAAACCTCTTCAGGGAAATATTGCGGGTGTTTCAGCAGAAATACCAGACTTATTTGGCAGTAAGTTCGTTAGCGAAGCCCTCGTAGAGGATCGCCTAAATCGATTGACCCAAATTGCGATCGGGGATACGAATGTTTTATTTGATACCAGCTATGGTTTGACTCAAACATCCGATTTGGTTGCCGGTGCGACTGGTAGTGCGATCCTCTACGAGGGCTTCGCTAACGACCTTTTTGACCAAATCACCGACTTCCGGCTCCCGCACTCACCAGACGACAATCTTAAAGTCGATCGCAGTCTAACATCCCAGACCGATATCTCCACTCCACTTCAGAGAGACGAACTTACAGGCATGGATTTTGCTATCGGTGATACTGGTATAGTTCCAGAGCGATCGCAATCCCGAACTGCTGCGCTATTACCTTCAGAAAAATGGGCTTTCAATTTCCCAGATTATACCATCGACCACCAAGGTTTAAACACCCTCAATATCAAAATTGGTTACGGCTTAAAACCCGGAATTACCAAAAATGAATATCCCGATTTTGTGCCAATCTACAAAAGTATTGATAGCTTCCTAGTTAACTACCCCAACGAAACGGACACCTGGGAAAATATCAACAAAAATCTCAGTCAAAAAGTGCTAGACGAAAATCCGGCACTGACCGATGTTACCATCCAAATCGAAGTTTTGCCAACGAACAGATTGCCCTACGAACGAGCAACTACAGTTTTCCGCAGTCGTGCCGGTCAACCAAAAGAAAATGGCAACTTTTCCTTGAAAAACTACGCAATTAATCACCAAGGATTGAACAAGCTCAATCTCGATGTTGATTACCAGTACAAACCGGGGATTCCCCCAAACGAATATCCCGATTCCCTGTCAATTCTCAAGAGCATTGATAACTTTTTAAGCAAGTATCCCAATGAGACAGATTTCTGGGAAATTGTCAACAAAAAATTAACTCAAAATATCCTCAACGAAAATTCTAGCTTGGCAGCAATTAAGATCGACTTGAACGTTTTGCCAAGCCAAACATTACCCTATAACCGCACCAGCAAAGTTACTCGCACTCAACCAAGCAATCCTCAAGGAACTTTCCTAGTTGGCAATACCAGAGGCAATAATGTACTGCGGTTTGACGGCAGTACGGGCAATCTTCTAAGCGAATTTATCCCAGCGGGCAGCGGCGGTTTGTCTAGTCCAGATACAATTCTTTTTGGCCCAGATGGCAACGGCGACGGTAAGCCGGACATTTACATTGCCAGCGGTGACAAGCCAGGGAATTCCGGACAGCCGACAGCATCTGCCGTATTGCGATATGACGGAGTTAGTGGCAGATTTATTGATAAGTTTGTCGGCGACAATCCGAACACTACTGCTGATGAAACTGGCGGATTATCTCGTCCTTACGGTTTAGCTTTTGGTGCCGACGGTAATTTTTATGTCAGCAGTTTTTTGACCGATCAAATTCTTAGATACAACGGCAAAACAGGACAATTTATAGATGTATTTGCAACGGGCAAACAGCAAGCGGGAGGATTGAATGGGCCGAACAATTTACTGTTTGCTCCTGACGGCAATTTGTACGTGACAACGCAGGGGAGTGTTGCTCGTGATGGCAAAGCTGATTTTAGTGCAGGTTTCGCCAGCCAGGTGCTGCTTTACAACCCGCAAACTGGGCAGTCAAGTATCTTTGCTTCCCCCGATCCTTCGCCTCGGAGTCAGGGATTTGTGAGTCTTTTGGGCATGGCAATCGGGCCCGCTGACGGCGACCTTTACGTGAGCGATTTTGCTAACGATATCAGGCGCTACAATTTAAAAAGTGGGAATTTGGTCAAGGTTTTATCTACCAATTATACTGATACTTCCCCCAGTAGCAATTATGTAGGTGGTTTGGCATTTTCGCCGATCGGCAATTTGTTTGCAGTTGGCTTTGACAACCGCGCCAATGCTAACAATGTTGGTGCAGTTTTGCGGTACAATGGCAAAACTGGGGAACCGCTGCCAATATCGAGCAATCCTTTGTCGAGTAACAGTTCTATTTTTGTCCCTCCCGACAGCAAGTTACAGCGTCCGATAGGAATTGCTTTCTTTCCTTCCGATGGTAAGCTGACCGAGAAGTGGAATTTTACAGCGGCAAATTACCCAATTAACCATCAAGGGTTAAACAACCTAAATTTTGCTGTAAATTATCAGTACAAAGAGGGCATTCAAAATTATCAGTATCCCGATTATGTGCCGATTTACAAGAGCGTTGATGATTTTTTAGTTAACTATCCTAACGAAACTGATTTTTGGGAAATTGTTAACAAAAATTTGACGGAAAAAGTGCTTGCCGAAAATCCAGCAATTTCTTCGGTGACTGTTGATTTGAATGTTTTGCCGACGAACCAATTGCCTTACGATCGCAGCAGTACCGTTAGTCGCACTACAAATGGTAAATTAGGGGAAGCCTGGGATTTCAAGATTCCTAATTATTCGATCGCTCACCAGGGTTTGAATAACCTGAACATTGATGTCAAGTATCAGTACAAGCCAGGAATTACGCAGGCTGAATATCCCGACTTTGTGCCGATTTACAAAAGCATAGACAATTTTTTGGTTGATTATCCAAATGAAACGGATTTCTGGGAGATTTTGAATAAGAATTTGACCGAAAAGCTGTTGGCACAAAATCCGGCTTTGGATTCGCTGGAAATTAGTATCGAGGTTTTGCCGACCAACAAATTGCCTTACGAACGAGCTAGTATTGTGTCGCTGGCTTAGCGTCTAATTCAATACGGTTAACTTAACGATTTTTGACGAATTTCACTTCGCGATTTTCTAGGCAATACAGGCATTATTTGCCAGTCGGATTGTTCTTAAGTTAAGCGTATTGGCTTCAAATTGTTTTTTTTGTGGACAATTATTGACAGGGAATACATTCCTTGCTAAGGTGATATGTAATTCAGTAGGTTGCGTAGAAACCGAGTTTTTGTGCATCCAAAACGAACGCATTTAAATTGTCTGTTGTGGTCAAAAAACAATTTTTTGAAGAAACTGAGTTTATGAATTAAAGCGAGTTTGCAAAGATCTATCTTGGGATAGATGAGTATGTTTCAGGCAGTTGCTATAAAACAGTGCGGGCCTTAGGTGGGTCAAAAACCCGGTTTCTGGGTTAAGGTCGATCGCTCAAAGGATTTGAAATTTGAGATTTGAGATGGGTCATGACTTATTCTGTATGGGTTTGCAGCTTGGCTAAAGTTGCATTGTTTTTTTAAACAGGTATCACAGATTTTGGGTAGAAATCGGGTTCTTCTGTGTTCAGAACTCAGAAAGATAGTTGTTTTGCGATCGCAACTCAGAATGCAGTCGCTTTCCTGGCGCAGAGGTTCCAACAGTAAGCTGAGCATTTTTTTATCTTTTCTTTAGAATGGCGATGGAAATTAGGTAAATAATGGAAGTATTCAAGGATTTTTGATTGCATTTTTCTGTAAAATATATTAAGGAATTTTTGTGAAAACGCTCAATATCCTCTTGGTAGAGGACAGTCCCCTAGATGCCGAGCTGATTGAGGCATATCTCATGGATGGCGGTCTAGACTTTTCTTTGCTGTGCGTGGAAACTCGGGAAGATTTTGCCGTAGCGCTGGAAAAACACTGTGTTGATATTATTTTGGCAGACTATATGCTGCCTTGTTTTAACGGGATAGCAGCGCTGGAAATGGCCCGCGCTACTTGTCCGGGAGTGCCGTTTATTTTTGTGTCGGCTACTTTGGGTGAGGAAGTGGCAATTGAGACTTTGAAAAGCGGGGCTACAGACTATGTTCTCAAACGGCGTTTGACGCGGTTGGTGCCGTCGATCGAGCGGGCCCTGCGGGAAGTTAAAGAACGGCTCGATCGCAAAGCAGCTCAAGCACAGCGCCAAGAAAGCGAAGCCAGGTTTCGGATGATGGCAGATACCGCGCCGGTGATGATTTGGATGTCGGATATCGATCGACTTGGCGATTACTTTAACAAAGTTTGGTTGGAGTTTACCGGTAAAACTTTGGCGCAAGAAATCGGCATCGGTTGGATGGAAAGCTTGCATCCTGACGACTTGCCAAAATATATGGATGTTTACCGGAGAGCCTTCGACGCCCGCAGCGAGTACCGGATCGAGTACCGCTTGAGGCGCTATGACGGGGAGTACCGCTGGGTTGTGAGTACAGGGGTACCCCTGTACAGACCCGATCGCACTTTTGCCGGTTACATCGGTTCTTGCATCGATATTAGCGATCGCCAACAGGCAGAACAAGAACGTGTTATGGCTTTGTCCCGGGAACAAGCAGCTCGCAAACAAGCAGAACAAACAGCTCAAGCGCTACTATCGGCAAACGCTCGAATTACTAACATTCTCGAAAGCATTACCGACGCTTTTGTCGCCTTCGATTCAAACTGGAAATTCACCTATATTAACCACAAAGGTCAAGAGATTTTTGGCAACTTACAAGCAGAACTGATCGGGAAAAATATTTGGGAAATATATCCCTGGGCCGTGGATTTACCGTCTTACAAAATCGCCACCAAAGCATTAGCAGACAAGGTAACAGTCGAATATGAAGAATTCGTGCCGTTATGGAATAAGTGGTTGAAAGTGCGTTTTTATCCTTCCGATTCTGGTTGCTCGGCTTACATCCAAGATGTGAGCGATCGCAAGCAATCAGAAGCAGCACTCAAAGCTAGTCAAGAAAAGCTGAGAATGTTGGCAGAATCTAACTTGATCGGAATTCTCTTCGGCGATGTTGACGGCGGTATCAGTGAGGCTAACGACGAATTTTTGCGCCTCGTTGGCTACACGCGGGAACAGTTGCAGCGCGGGGAACTCCGCTGGATTGACATTACACCGCCGGAGTACCTACCGCTGGACGAAATCGGCATCGCAGAGGCAAAGGCCGAGGGCGTTTGTAGTCCCTACGAAAAGGAATACATTCGGCCCGATGGCAGCCGGATTCCGGTGTTGGTGGGGTATATTTTGTTGGGGGAAAAGCGGCAAGAATCAGTGGCTTTTATTCTCGATTTGACGGTTCGCAAGGAGTTGGAAAAAGAACTGCACGATCGAGCTGAGGAATTGGCGCGGGCGAACCGGATTAAAGATGAGTTTCTGGGAACTTTGTCCCACGAATTGCGGACGCCGTTGAATGCGATGCTGGGATGGGCGCAACTGCTGCGCCACCGCAAGTTTGATGAAAAAACGACTGTTAAGGCTCTGGAAACGATCGACCGCAATACGCGATCGCTGGGGACGCTAATTGAGGATTTGTTGGACGTGTCGCAGATTATGACTGGCCAACTGTCGCTGAATTTGCGGTGGGTAGATTTGATTTCGACTGTTGAAGGTGCGATCGATACTCTCGCTCCGGCGATTGGGGCAAAAAATATTGAAATTGTGACGGATTTCGACCAAACTGCGGGGCGGATGTTTGGCGATTCCGGCCGCTTGCAGCAGGTGGCGTGGAATTTGCTGTCGAATGCGATTAAGTTTACTCCTGACGGAGGACAGGTGAGGGTGGCGCTGCACAAGGTGGAGAGGACGAGTATGCCCGGACAATCCGCCTGTTGTGAAAATTTGTCACCGCCTAGTGTGGAAATTGAAGTCAGCGACACGGGACAAGGGATTCCAGGAGAGTTTTTGCCGCACGTTTTTGAGCGTTTCAGCCAAGCTGATACCTCTACAACGCGATCGTACAACGGATTGGGTCTAGGTTTGGCTCTCGTGCGCCATTTTGTGGAAATGCACGGGGGAACAGTGCAAGTAGAATCGGCTGGCCAAGGACAAGGAGCGAGCTTTTTCGTGAGATTGCCAATTAAACAGCAAGAGGGCGACAGCGGATTTTCTGTTACCGGGGCTGGGGAGTTTGTGGTTCGAGAAACCCCGGCCAGATCCCCTATAGATCCGTCTTTTGTTAGCAGCAACCTTTCGGGAGTGCGGGTGTTGGTGGTTGATGGCGACGGGGATTCCTTGGATTTTGCGCGTACAGTGCTCGAAGATTGCGGAGCTGAGGTGGAGACTGCTGTCTCGGGAATGGAAGCCTTGGAAGCGATTTCTAGGCTGAATCCGGATGTGTTGGCGATCGATCTCGGCATACAAACCGCTGAAGGAGAGGCTCTGCTGCCGCAAGTGCGAGAGCAAATGGGGGACAGGGAAATTCCGGCGGTGGCTTTCACAGCTTACGGTAGGCTGGAGGAACGGGTGCGGGCGCTGCGACAGGGTTTTCAAATTCACCTACCCAAGCCTCTCGATCCTGCTGAGTTGGTGGCGGTGGTGGCAAGTTTGGTGTCGCGGGCGATCGATTTTTGATGGGAGCATCTCAGTTTTGCATCTGTAGTGCTGTCCCCGCTCGCGTGCTGATATAGCACGCGAGCGGGGACGCTCGCACTGTAAAAAAAATGTTTTTTGCAAAAATGAGATGCTCCCTTTTTGATTGACTCGGCAAGGATGGAAATCCTCACGACTAATCAATTTTCTTGGATAGGAGCGATCGCAAATTCATTATATAACGACCAATTACCAATTACCAATTACCAATTACCAATTACCAATTACCAATTACCAATTACCAATTCCCAATTCCCAATTCCCAATTACCAATTCCCAATTCCCAATTACCAATTCCCAATTACCAATTACCAATTACCAATTACCAATTACCAATTACCAATTACCAATTACCAATTCCCAATTCCCAATTCCCAATTCCCAATTACCAATTCCCCAATTACCAATTACCAATTACCCAACCGTTAATCGCTCAATCCCCTTCGGCAATTTGCTTTAAAACCCACTTGTTTATGCCTTCAGGGGAAATAACATAGCGATAGTAAGTAGAGCCTCGAATAATTACTTGGATTTTTTTCGGACTGATTTTTTCGCTCTCAATAGTTAGGCATCCGTGGCCTGTTTCTTGCCAAGTCTGCATCAGCAAGGTCTCGATTTTGGCAAATAGACTGTTGATTGAAGTTTCCGTGCTATCTGGTTCTCTTGACATATTACATAAGTTGAGATACAAGTTGACAGACTCTCTCGCCACTAGGACGCGAGCCTCTCTATTTGAGCTATCGGCGCAACTTGTTCTTTTTTATGCAAATCCCGTATACTTTTTACAAAACTTTACACAACTGGCGATCGCGCCTGATTATATATATTCCGGTAAAATAACCGTTATCACTTTCGATCGTTCGGACTGAACTCCTCTCTTGTTTGATGAGGACTTCAGTCTGAAAGATCGAACAAATTTAATTGCGATCGTTCCAAACCGGTTTTCCACCTCAGCTAGGTAACAGTAATCATTAATAAATTACTATTACACCTCATTTGTCAAGCCCCAAAAGTTATATATTTAATTGAAGTAAAAGTATTTTTTTGATAGTGAGGTGAACAAACCATCGCCTCAAATATCAAGCTCATCAACTGGGTGCGAGCTTTTAAAAGTACCGTGCCGGGGTAAATGCTTCTGAGACTCCCGTCTTTCCCACCGTGCAAGGATTTTTTTTCAATCTGTGATTTTTCCGCGCTCTCCGGTTCCAACTATCTACTAGATACCAATTGCACCCGGCCAGCATCCATTTCATCCATTAATAACTCTAAAGCCTCATAATCAATATCCGAGATGTAGCCCAAACGGGTGAGCTCGTTGTTGATTTCGTTTTCAATGTCAGGCGTCAACTGCTTAATGTAGAGGGCTTTTTCTACAAGTTGACGAATAGCATGAGTTGCTTGCATAGTATATCGGAGAACTCCGTACAGTATTATTGTCATCTTAACAGTCGATGGAGTGAGTGATCCAAATCAGAACTAACCAGTGATTTCAATTACATTGCTCAGTTTAACCTAACAGCTAGGATAAGGTCGATCGCAATCTTTACGATTGCCAACACTAAACCTCGTCGCACAAATAAAAAATAGTATAGTAGCTTACCTTTACTCCGTAAATCTTGCACAAACTTTTATAAAAAAGACTAAATAAATAAAGATTCAGTAAACTACTCAAAACTACCGATCGGTTTTCCTCAGGTAGGGTTACGCTCGTAGGTGTCAAGTAGGTTTAGGCTTACCTCCGTCCAGTACGGTAGTTGAAAATACGTAGCAACCATAGGTTTGATATATGCAGACACTTCTTGCCCATAAACCACTTAGGGTGATTCGACCCCTAGACCACCTAAATGCAGCCACAGCCGGAGAATTCACAGAGCAACTAACCACAACAATTTCAGCCCCTGGAGTAGTAGCGGTACTCGTAGATGTTGGCGCAGTAACATTTATTGACAGCGCGGGTTTGATGGCATTGATTTCCGGCCTCAAGCAGGCGAAAAAAATGGGACGCAGGTTTAGTCTGTGTTCAGTTACCGCCGGAATTAGAATGATTCTGGAACTCAGCCAACTCGATCGAGTTTTTGAGATATTTGAAAATGTCGAAAGCTTTGAAGCAGCAAACTCTTGTCTTGTGTAAACAAGCACTTCTAGAATCTACTCACCAGTGAAAACAAGTAAGCAAACACAGCAACTTGAGTTAAAGGGCTCCAAAGAGATAGGACTGCCGTTGGCGTATTGGCAGATTTTAAGGTAGGCTGCTTAAGAGTCGCAAATATGAGAGCGAGTCGAGCCGTGGCAGTAAAAATCGAAGAATTACTTACAGCAGAAATCAATCAGCCTGCTCGTTATCTAGGAAACGAGTTGGGGGCTGTACGCAAGCCTTGGGATGGGGCGTCTGTACGCTGGGTGCTCACATATCCAGAAGTGTATGAAGTTGGTGCTTCCAATCTGGGACACATCATCCTTTACAATATTTTGAATGCCTTGCCGAGACAGTTGTGCGATCGAGCTTATTTGCCCGCACCAGACTTAGCAGCAAAACTGCGATCCTCTCCGAGGGCTGCGCTAACGACCAAAACTCCCCTGTTTGCTGTAGAATCTAGGCGATCGCTCACAGAATTTGATATTCTCGGCTTCAGCCTCAGCTACGAACTCGGAGCAACAAACATTCTGGAAATGCTGGATTTAGCCGGCATTCCCCTAACTTGGAAAGAAAGAGCGACAAATGCCCAAAATGGCGGCGATTTGCCGCTAATTTTTGCTGGCGGACAAACCGCAACCTCCAATCCCGAACCCTACGCTGACTTTTTTGACTTCATCGCTTTGGGAGATGGAGAAGAATTGCTGCCAGAAATTGGCTTGATTTTGGCAGAAGGCAAAACTAATAATTTGAGCCGAGAAGCACTATTGCTGGATTTAGCGCAAATTCCCGGCGTTTACGTGCCCCAATTCTACGATATGGCGGCAGATGGTTCTGTTCATCCCAACCGCCCGCAAGTCCCAGAAAAAATTCTGCGCCGCGTAGCAACTCCCATACCAGCTTATTCGATCGGGCTAGTACCCTACGTCGAGACAGTACACGACAGACTGACAGTCGAAATCCGCCGGGGATGCACCCGCGGCTGTCGCTTCTGTCAGCCGGGAATGCTGACTCGCCCCGCCCGCGATGTGGAACCGCAGCAAGTCGTAGAGGCGATAGAAGAAGGAATGAAAGCCACCGGGCACAGCGAGTTTTCCCTGCTTTCCCTGAGTTGTTCCGACTATCTAGCACTTCCGGCTGTGGGGATGGAAATCAAAAACCGCCTCAAAGACAAAAATATCTCTCTGTCTTTACCCAGTCAGCGGGTTGACAGATTTGACGATAATATTGCCGACATTCTCGGCGGCACGCGGCAAAGCGGTTTGACTTTTGCCCCGGAAGCCGGCACGCAGCGGATGCGCGACATCGTTAACAAAGGTTTGACAAACGAAGAATTGTTGCGGGGTGTCAAAACTGCGGTCGATCGCGGTTGGGATAAAATCAAGCTGTATTTTATGATCGGTTTGCCCGGAGAAACCGATTTTGATGTTCTGGGAATCGCCGAAACAGTCCGCTGGCTGCAAAGGGAATGCAGGCTTAATGGCAGGCGGCCACTGAATTTTAACTTGACAATTTCTAATTTTACGCCTAAGCCTCACACTCCTTTTCAGTGGCATTCGGTTTCTACTGCCGAGTTTTCACGCAAGCAAAAATTGCTGAAGGGTGAATTCAAAGCGATGAGAAATATCAAGGTGAATTATACCGATGTGCGGATTTCGGCAATGGAGGATTTTGTCGGTAGGGGCGATCGACGTTTGGGCGCTGTAGTCCACCGCGCTTGGGAACTTGGCGCTGGTATGGATGCGTGGTGGGAAAGCTTGGATACAGCATACAAGGCTTGGACAAGGGCGATCGATGAATCGGGACTTACCTGGAAATACCGCCAAGTTGAAAGCGGCGAATGGAATCTGTTTGAGAAGGAAGAGGAGAAGGAAGAAGGAAGAAGGAAGAGGGAAGAAGGAAGAAGGAAGAAGGAAGAAGGAAGAGAAGATAAACAAGATTTTCCCACATCTTCCCCTCTCCCCCTCTCCCCCTCCCCCACTCTCCCCCTCTCCCCCTCTCCTCTTCTCCCCCTCTTTCTCGATCGCCCGCTACCTTGGGATCACCTAGACACGGGAATTGATAAAAACTGGCTAAAACTTGATTTGCTTCATGCTTTAGAAGCAGCGACGGTTCCCGACTGTTCCTTTGAAGGGTGTTCGCGCTGCGGGGTTTGCGGCACAGATTTCGGACACAATGTGGTTGTAGATGCCCTGCCAATTCCGGATTTTGCTGGGGAGTTTGTGCCGAATACAGAACGGAAACAGCGTTTTCGGGTTTGGTTTGGGAAGGTGGGCGATATGGCTTTGGTTGGTCATTTGGATTTGCTGCGATTGTTCGATCGAGTTGTCCGTAGGGCTGATTTACCCATTTCGTTTACCGGGGGCTTCCACCCAAATCCTCGGATTTCTGTGGCAAATGCTCTGCCTCTGGGCGTTACCAGCACTGGGGAAATTGCTGATTTTGAACTCACTGAGTCGATCGATCTTGAGATTTTCCGGGCAAAATTGGCCGCGACTCTGCCGGAAAATATCCCGATTTACAAGGTTGAGTCGATCGACCTCAAAGCTCCTTCTGCCAGTCAGTTGTTAGAAGCAGCGGAGTACGTAATTACTGTGGCTGCAACAGGCCTGTTGACCGAAAATGGCGAATCTGACCGGGATAATTCTACCCCTGTCTCCGTCGCAGATCCTGCCAATTGGGAAGCTTGGGTGAAGGCGATCGCCGAAACAGAGGCTTTTTGGCGGGTGCACACTACTAAGTCGGGAAAGACGCGGGATGTCAATTTGCGCGATCGGCTGCACAAACTAGAACTTGTGCAGCAATCCGAAGGTACAGCCGTCTTGCGCTATACCGGCAGTTGTCGCAGCGACGGCAACTTGCTCAAGCCCGAACATCTTGTTTTCATGCTCGAACAAGTCAGCCAGCAGGAAATTCAGCTTTTGCAGGTTCAGCGCAGTCAGCTAATCTTGGGTTATGGTTAAAATAGGGAAGCTGTGGTGAAATATTTCACCTTCGGCTCTCGATCGGGATGTGTCGTGTCAAGCTATAATTGCTTGTTATGGAAGCCGCAGCGGCTTGAGCGCTTTTGTCGCTCGTCGCTAAGAGCCAACCAGCAACGCGGGCTGGGTGCAAATTGCTTCTGTTCAAAACTTCAAGCCTTTTTGTACATTCACGGGCTAAATCTAGCGCTAAACCCGCAGGAGCGGAGCATGAACCAAATTGATCGATTAATTTCGATCGATCGAGTGGTTGTCGATCGTCGGCTTAGTCAAAAATCTCATGGTTCAAGCCGAGCCCGCGGGTATTCAACAATAGATGTTTTTGACCTCGATCGAAAACGGATACAAGCCCGGACTTAATTCGTGGAGATCCCAAAATTTTAGACCAAGGTTCAAGCTCCCAGAGTCATCTGTGCTTGTAAATCTAAAATCTCAAATCTAAAATCTAAAATCGACTGACCAGGTTTTAGGGTTGGCAGGGGCGGAGGTTGCAGTCGAATGCCAAGAGTAGAGTCTGTTGAGTGCTATCCGCTAAACACTGGACAAAAGTGGACGAGATAGCCAGTCTAAGTCTTTAACTAGGCTACGTTAGTAAGGTCACGACACCTACGAGTGCTTTCC
>NZ_JAEQDD010000059.1:0-46238 GCF_020737885.1 Microcoleus sp. PH2017_34_RAT_O_A
GTTATCCAAAAGTGAATAATGCTGAATATTCTGCTAGTTTAACACATTATTCAGATAATTGCAGCAAAATTCAGTAAATCAATCAACAGGAGAATGCTCCCCTACGAACCGGCTTGATTTTGCCACTTTTTGCCGAAATCTGTTAGCGTTTCCTTGGGAATTTGCTGCTGCAACCATTCCAAAGCCCGATTTTGGTGCGGGTGGAGGCCGGCGCGATCGTACACTTTGCAAACATCGACCAAATTAATCGGCCTGTTACCGACTCTTGCTATCAATTGAGTGCGCCACTCTTCAGCAAATTTCTGCATGGTTGGCGCGGGAATCCTGCCCTGCAACCACTCCAAAGCTCTTTCTTGGTGAGGACTTTGACCGCTGAGGTCGTAAGTATTGCAAACATTCACTAAACTCAAAAACCCGATCGGCCCTGCGGCTCTAGTTTGAGGTGGATTTACTCTGGCTGCGGGAGTAGGTGCAGGCCTTGTCGCAGGTGCAGTCTGGGTTGCTACGTTTTGCTGCGGCAGACTGCTAGCAGTCTTGCGTTGGGTACCCACACCGCAAACTAAATTATTTCTGCCGTAAGTCGGATCGGAAGGGCGAACATTGATTGGTGTGGTGGCTTCGCAGACAATGGAGATAGTCACCGGATTCTTTAAACTGGCGTTTTCTTCCAAGAAAATTGCTCCGACATAAGCTTTCATATCCGCAGATTTCGGTATTGCATAGTGAAAAGCGCCTCTGGTAGTGGTGCGAATTGCAAAGTTGTAATCCTGTGGCAATAAAATACTAAAGGTTTTGGCGATCGACCCCACAGAATTGAGAAAATCGTGGTTGCGAACCACATAGGTTTGCTGGCCGCGCACCATCGCACTAATTGCCGACTCCGCAGGTGATAGCGCTTCCCTCGCTGCGATGCGTTCCGGTGCTGGCACTAAAGCCTGCGACTGTTGTACTTCCGGCGGCTGGGCTGCGGGTGCGGGTGCGGGTGCGGGTGCTGGTGCGGGTGCTGGTGCTGGTGCGGGTGCTGGTGCTGGCGTTATCGGCGGTGGCGGTGCTATTTGCACGGGTGGATTCTGGGCTGAGGTCGATCGGGCGTCGCCCCTTATTTGGTTCCGTCTCGCCAGAAATATCTCAAAAGGAACGCCGTAATTCTCTACAGCCTGTTGAAGCCGCACGTCAGCTTTACCGTGAGTTGCTACCACACGGCCGTTGCTGTCGAGAACCGGGCCGCCACTCATACCGGGGAGAGAGGCGCCGTCGTAGGATAGTTCGTAACCTTCACGAGAGCCGGGGGCTCTACCGTTGACGTTGACAGGGTAAAAGCGGTAGCCGCGTTTGGTATCAAATTGTCCGGGACTGGGATAGCCTGCTACATAAACTGTTGACCCAGGCTGCAAATTTGCAGAGGTCGCAGTTTGAGCGACTCCGTAGTTATTTTTGCTTTGGAACTGCAACACTGCTAAATCTGTTCCCGGCACGTTTATGGCTTCGTAGATTTTGTAACGCATACCGTCGCCAGTTTGAATAAAGCATTCACCAGTAGTTGCTACGACGTGATTGGCTGTGAGGACAGTATAATTTTCACCTTGACGCTCAATTATCGATCCCGATCCCTGACAGTCGCCAGCGATCATTACTGTAAATTTTTTAGCAATTTCCCCGATTTCGGTTCGTTCTAGTGCTGGTGCTGGCAGAATTTGCACTGAGACGACGATCGCCACCGCCCCTACCAATGTTGTTGAAATTCTGCTATAAAATTTTGTCATCAGAAAAATGGGTTTGAAACCCCGTCCTAGAAGGACGGCTTTACAATGTTTGCAATGCGCCACGAGTTGTAAGCCAAAAACTTACAATCTGGGGGTAATGCGTTTTGAGTTAGACGCTTGCCAGTTTTTAACTCGTGCAAGCTAATTGTTTTTCGGTCTGGTTCTTTCTTTGTAGGAGATTCTTGCCATCCGCCAACATAACAGAACCCATATTTAGGATGTTTAACGATCGAACCACGCTTAAACCCCGCACTTAAAGTGCCACCGTACCGAGAGCGGATATGACCTGTAGAATGCTGCAAACGATGGAGTTGCCTGCGATGAAACTCAAGAGAGATTACTTCTATTAGCTTGGTATTATCAGGTTGAATGTGTCCCCCTGTATACCAATTAGCTAATACCCAAGAATCAATGCAGTGAGCCTCAAACTTCTTCGATAGCTTCTGTTTGGATTTTTTTAGTCCTAAACTTTGACGTAGCTCATAAGTATCGTTTCCCGATCTAATCTCAAGATGGGCAATCTTTCTAATCTCACAGTAAAACCACTTTTTGCCCACTTCTAAAGGACTAAACGATACATTCCACACGGGCGATCCGTTTTTCCTCTTTTGTGCCTTGATGTCCTCTACAACAAATGTCGATATCGGAAACATCAATGTCAACCAGTTAGCTATCCTTAACTTCCACTGCCATCTTGATGCCGTGGATGGGGGGATACGATTTTTGTTAACCAGCCTGTTAGCTCTATTTTGGCGGCACGGCGTGTTCCGAAACCGACGAGATCGTCGCATATTGCGCCTGACCTCTACACGGTCTTTTACCCAATCAATTGCATGAGTTTGGATATTTAAGTAAGTATGCGATTTGGATTTAACGGTAAATCCTTCGCGCTTGCTGCCTGGATCGATGCCAACCGCTATGGGTTGATAGTTGTGATTTGAAGGTTCTGCATTTAGTCGGATGCAAAATACTCCTTTTTTCCAGAATGGTGTTGCCTTGCCTGATTTGATCCAACGCTTAGCACGGGCGTTGGTAGTCGGCATTAACGGTCTATTTTCACTGTTGACAACGGGTACAAACATTTACGGTAAGTCCTATTTCTAGGTGTATATTTCCCTTCGCCACTGACTGCCAGAGCGGTTAAAAACTAGAGAGGCATTCTTAACGTCTTGCAGGATACCACTCCCAGGCAGTTCAGTCTGTCTTTTAAGGACGTAGGCTAGACACTGTTTTAGTCTTGAATCAAGAAGGTGGTGAGTCTTCCTCTTTCAAGCCCCACGCCTTGATAGCTGGGGTTAGTGACTGTCCAATTATTTAGTTTAGTTTAAGGAATAGTAGGGCGGGTTTGTATATATTGTCGATCGCTCAAATCGCCACCAAGCCAAAGCACGAAATATCGCACACTCAATCGCGCCTATTTTTTCACAGAATTGGTTGTCATTTCCAGCCCTGAAGGTGCTAGCTGCTTAAAAGTGTCGATCGGAATTCCCCAACTGTACTTACTCATCTGCTCTCGCAGCGCTGCATTCGGTTCAGTGCCATCTTTATACTGGTATGGGTCTCCCCACAGCGGGTAAGCGTGGACGCCGTTAACCCCCACCACCTCGCCGCGAACATTCAGCAGCGGCCCGCCGCTCATCCCTTTTTCAATCTCATTGGTGTAACCAATTTGATAGCCACCTTCCAAAGCTTTATCTAACACTCGCCAAACTTTGCCAGTTTTGAAGACAAATCCTCGGTCTTTTTGACCTTCTTCTGTCAAAGGAAACCCACCTGCAAATACTGCATCCTCAACTTTTGGTACGGCACCCGGCTTAGCAGTGGTATATTCAACGCTGCTAGTAAAGCGCAACAACGCCAAATCATTGCCTTTAAAATTAGCGTCTTTGACGAAGATTGCAGGGTAAATTTTATTATCTGGGGTTTGGATTTGGTAGGGAGCCTTGCCGGCTTTGAGGACGTGTTCGTTTGTCAGTACGGTGTACTGCGAACCCTGCTTGCGAATGGCGATTCCCGTTCCGGCAACTTGTCCAGACGATCGCACCCTAACAGCGATAGACTCAGCTTGTTGCTGCAATTGCTGTTGCGACATTTCGACTGGCATCTGTTTTAAGAAATTTTTGGCACGCGGAAGTTGTGCAGGCAAAATCATTGAGATGCCACTGATACAAGTTGCCAAGATTAGTGAACGCCAATCCATGTTTGTTTAGCTCGCAGTTTCTTTGCTACTTTTACCACAAACGCTCGTTGTCTGGTAGTTCGTTTTCAAACCATTGATTGAGATTGACGTTAGCAAAGCCATTTTCGTATGTTACCAGTTGCTTTTCCCCACTCAGGTAAAGCGGCTGCTTGGAGGCGCGGTTGCGGGTGTTGAGCATTTCTTCGAGAATCTGGTTGGCATTGTTGGGCCGGGGTACTGTCAGCACTATTGCTTCAGCACTCGAACAGTTCCCGCTACCTCTGACTCTATCGACGCACAATACTTGTTGACCATTGAAAGTCCCCGCTCTCATGAATCGGAGTTGACCGTTATCGTTAAACCGTTGAAATCTAGCCGATACGTCTTCGCAGCGCCGTTTGGGAGTCCAACCTGAACCGGAAAAAGCTTCATTGTTCCAAACTATCAGCGGTACGGGGCCTTTAGCGGCCGTGCGGACGATGGTTGCTGGTTTGCCTTCGCTAATCCCGCAGAAAAATTGATTTCTGGTTTGAGCTTGGCTCGGCTGCGAAAAAACACCCGATGTACCTATAACGATCGCTGCCGCAGCGAGCTTGCCAAATAAAGGTTGTCTCATTAGAGTAGCCTATATAGTTTTAATGATTGGAATTTTTTTTACGTTCTCTCCCGTTAAACTCGATCGAGTTCACAGGAGACCCCTTGCCGCACATAGTTTTTAAATCTTGCGACCCTTAACATTTTACTTTACATTATCAAATAATATTAGTCAATCTGCGTCCACCAAATTTTTGATAATTAGCTGCTACCTGTTCTGAGCCTCGCCGCAGCCCGCCCCACAATCATATTCAATCTTTTTTTTGTGGAACAGGCTTCTAGCCTGTTGTTGTGGAACAAGCTTCTAGCCTGTTGTTGTGGAACAAGCTTCTAGCCTGTTGTTGTGGAACAAGCTTCTAGCCTGTTGTTGTGGAACAAGCTTCTAGCCTGTTCGTTCGATCGCACTTCCCAGCATTCCGTCAACCGTTTAGATAATAATCCCGCGTTCCCTTCGCATTCATAGCTTCTCCGAGTCGTTGCAAACCGTACACGTAAGCAGCAGTTCTCATACAAACCGACAATTCCTGAGATTTTGTCCAAATTGCCTCAGTTTCCTCAACCATTTTGTGCTGCAACCGCTGATTGACTTCCTCCAGCGTCCAATAAAGCCCACTGCGATTTTGCACCCACTCAAAATAACTCACCGTCACGCCCCCGGCATTGACTAAAATATCCGGGAACACCTGAATTCCCCGCGCTTCCAAAATCAAATCAGCAGCAGAATCTATCGGCCCGTTTGCTACTTCAAAAATAAACTTAGCCTTGACATCATTGACATTTTGTGCAGTGATTTGATTCTCCAAAGCTGCTGGAACCAGCACGTCTACATCTAAGGCTAAAAGCTGCTCGTTTGTCAAGATTTCGTGTTCGACAATATTGCAGACAGAACCTTCGCAGTAAATAGCTTTGATACCTTTGTTAGCTTCTTTGAAGCGGCGGATGCTGGGAATATCCAGCCCTTGTTTCGCATGAATTCCCCCTTGGGAATCGCTGACAGCCACAACTTTGTAACCTGCTTTCCAGAGCAATTCTGCTAATTCGGCTCCGGCATTACCAAAACCTTGGACGGCTACCGTTGTCTCCCACGGAGTTCGGTTAAATTTGGGTAGGAGATTTTGAATTACAAAAAAAGCGCCGGTGGCGGTAGCGGTATCTCTGCCTAAACTGCCACCGATTGTCACTGGTTTACCTGTCACAACCGCCGGACTGAGCTGCCGCTTAATAATATTGTACTGATCCATCATCCAACCCATAATCATGGGATTGGTGTAGACATCCGGTGCGGGAATATCGACATCTGGGCCGATAAAATCTGCGATCGCATCTACGTAACCCCGACTCAATCTTTCCAATTCGAGTTTGGATAATTCTTTGGGATTGACTGTGATTCCGCCTTTGGCTCCTCCAAAGGGTATGTTGAGCACTGCACATTTAAATGTCATCCAAAATGCCAGTGATTGCACTTCATCGAGGGATACTTTCGGGTGGTAGCGCACTCCTCCTTTCGACGGGCCTCTGGTATCGTCGTAGCGCACTCGATAACCTTGGAAAATTCGCAGGGAACCATCATCCATCCGCACGGGAATTGATACGATTAAACTGGATTTGGGATATTTGAGCCGCTCGCTAGTATCCTCGGAAAGGGATACATATTTTAAGGCTCGTTCTAGTCGGCGGCTGGCATCGGCAAATAATGATTCAGACATAAGAATAGTTGACAGTTGACAGTTGACAGTTGACAGTTGACAGTTGACCGAAGGAAGAAGCTAGAAGGAAGAGGAAAGACGGGAAAAGGAACAATGAAGAAGGAAGAAGGAAGAAGAAAGAGGGAAGATAGGAGAATAATTTGCCGGAAAGCTCTGGGTTAGGTGGTATTTTAAATTTAATTATTTTGGCTTAACTGCTGGTTTTTCGATACTTTCTAATTTAATCACGATCGCGGTTTGATTCTGGATAACTGCCTTCTACCTTCTACAATAACTGTATAAGTGGCTTCTGTCCCCCAAGTCGATCGACAATCTGGCAGTCCCAAGCAGCAATTCAGCAGATACAGTTAAAATAGAGGGTGATATTTAAGCTCAAGCAGCAATTTGAGGAGAGATCGCTCAAATCACCGCCAGCCACCAGGGGAATTATATTCTGAAATCATCGACGCTTTAGCAAACGCTATAAACTAAATTATTATGATGGTTGGACTCCTAGCCGCGCTCTCTGCGTCTGCGGCGGGGGGTATGAGAATTGCCCTGCCCCTGCTGTTGATTGGTTTGTTGCGGATTGACAAACTTTGGTCAGAAATACCTCTATTGTCTCGCGTTCACCCCCAAGTGGTGATATCTATCTTGGTGAGTTGGTCGCTGTTGGAGGTATTTGCTTCTAAAACCTTTGTCGGACAGCGGGTGCTGCAAGTTGTGCAAATTATTTTTAGTCCTATTGTAGGAGCAATTATGGGAATTGCGATCGCTCAGGTAAGTGCGATCGACGAAATGATTCTTCACCCTGGGATGCTGTGCATCATTGGTATTGTCGGAGGTTTGCTGGCTTTAGTGCTGCAACTGGTACAAGCAGGATGGCTTTACCGACTACATATTTTACCGATTTGGGTGATTTTCCTGCAAGATGTTCTGTGTATTTCCTTGGTTTTGTTTGCCTTTGACGCCCCGAAAGAGGGTGCGTTAATTGCTATGCTGCTGCTGTGGTTGGCTATTCGCAGTTCTAAGGAGTGGTATTGCTGGTACAGAAGTCAGGGAGTACCGGGGGATGGGGGAAATCCCCGCCGCCACAAGCGCAATCCAGATTAATTTTTAAGTACGTAGTTGCGCTTGAGCGCTCTTTCTTAGGAATGATAATTAAATAACTTACAATCTTTATTGTTATTGTGGGATGGGCGTCCCGCCCGTCCAGAAAGGACGAGATCTTCTGGCCAATCCCACTTTCTTTGTGTAAATTATTTAATTCGCGATCGTTATATAAAAGCAAGAGCGCTGAAGCGCAACTACGTACCTTTCGGAGCGCTGAAGCGCAACTACGTACCTTTCGGAGCGCTGAAGCGCAACTACGTACCTTTCGGAGCGCTGAAGCGCAACTACGTACCTTTTATTCAATGAATTTAATCTCGATACAAAAACCGCCCTCTTGCGGTTTTTAGATGCGCGGGGCGGGTTTTATGTTGAGATTCTTTGTCTGCTGTTGGTTCGGATTGCAGGCTTAATCTGCACCTAAAGATCTAAAGCAAGCCGATCGAGTGTAGCGGGCCTTGACCCGTAATTAACTCGATCACTAATGCTATAAAACCAATCATTGCTACACGACCGTTCCAGACTTCCGCCCCCGTCGTCAAACCCCACTCCCACTGCTCTTGAGGGTACATTTTAACTTTCTTGGAAGGGCGTATCACATCCGCAAATTTAACGCTCGGAGATTCTATCGACTCGATTACTAAATCTGCCAAGGCTTCAATAAATACCGGATGAGTATTCAATGCAGGGACTCGATAGAAATTTTCAATCCCCGACTCTTCTGCTAATTCTCGATACTCCATGTCAATTTCTTGCAGAGTCTCGATGTGCTCGGAAACAAAACTAATTGGAACTACCAACAAATCTTGAACTCCACTTTCTGCTAATTCGGTAATCGCTTCTTCGGTGTAAGGCTTGAGCCATTCCACCGGGCCAACCCGACTTTGGTAAGCTAGTGTATGTTCGTTCGATCGATTCAAATGTTCCATAATCAGACGAGTACAATCTTGAATCTCCCGCTGATATGGGTCTCCAGCCTCTTCTACGTAGCTGAGGGGGACGCCGTGGGCGCTGAAAAAGATGTGAACTCGATCGGGATTTGGACTGTTATCTAATTCTTGGGCGATCAATTCCGACATTGCCTGAAGGTAGCCTGGTCGGTGATACCAAGAAGGAATCGCGGTATATTCTATCTGGTTGAGATCTGGATCTTGGTTCCACATTTCTTCTAGCTGTCGGAAGCTAGAACCGCTGGTGCTGATCGAAAATTGAGGATACAATGGCAAGATTGCCAATTGTTCGATGCGATCGCGCTTAATTTTGGCGATCGCCTCTTCAGTAAAAGGATGCCAGTAACGCATCCCCACATATACTTTGGCATCTTGTCCCTTAGACTGCAAAAGTTCTTGCAGCGCCAAGCCTTGTTCTTCGGTAATCCGCCGCAAAGGAGAGCCGCCACCGATTTGGCGGTAGTTTTCCTGGGATTTTTTAAAACGCAGAGTCGAAATCAACCAGGCGAGCGGTTTCTGCATCCACGGAAACGGAATGCGAATGATTTCCGGGTCAGCGAACAAGTTGAACAGGAAAGGACGGACATCCTCGATTTGATCGGGCCCGCCCAAGTTTAATAGTAATACTCCTACACGGCCCATAGCGGTTACGCCTCTCCCATCGTCTCAGTTCTGTTAGTTATTTTTATCATATAACTTAATAATATCTTAAGTCGATAGCAAGATATACATAATTTTGAATATGGCAACAATTTTGAGAGATTTAAGTTATAGGTATCAGTGGCTGTACGATGCGATCGCGCGTCTGGCTGCTTTGAGCGTAGGTGGCGAAACTCGTTTTAGGCAGCTAGCCTTGGAAAATGTGACCCTGGGCGCGAAAACTAAAGTTTTAGACCTTTGTTGCGGTAGCGGTCAAACTACGCAATTTCTCGTGCAATATTCCCAGGATGTCACAGGACTTGACGCTTCACCATTATCGCTGCAACGGGCAAGAAAAAATGTGCCATCAGCCAATTATGTAGAAGCTTTTGCCGAATCGATGCCTTTTGGCGACAATCATTTTGATTTAGTACACAGCAGCGTTGCGATGCACGAAATGCAGCCGTTACAGTTGAGGCAAATTTTTCAAGAAGTATACCGCGTGCTCAAGCCCGGTGGTCTATTCACTTTGGTAGATTTTCATCGGCCCACAAATCTGCTATTGTGGCCGGGGTTGGCTGTATTTTTGTGGTTGTTTGAGACTGAAACTGCTTGGCAGTTGATTGAAACTGACTTGGAGAGTTTGTTGGCCCAAGTGGGATTTCAACTCTACAATTCAGAAGAAAGCGAACAACCTAAACTTTATGCTGGCGGCAGCATTCAAGTTATCCAAGTTAAAAAATAGGTACGTTGTTGCGCTTGAGCGCTCTTTCTTTTATATATAAGCAAGAGCAAGTTAAAAAATAGGTACGTTGTTGCGCTTGAGCGCTCTTTCTGTATATCTAGGAAAGAGCAAGTTCAAAAATAGGTACGTAGTTGCGCTTGGGCGCTCTTTCTTTATATAGATCAAAGAGCGCTCAAGCGCAACTACGTACCTGGATTTAATGTGACATTTGCGTCCATGACTGTTGACTAAACAAACTTTTTCGCTTCAGCCAAAGCTGCTTCAAACTTAAGCAATACATCCTTTTCTGTGTGAATAACTTTCTCCTGTTCTAGTAGCGGGCGGCCAAACCGAAAAATACCATCTTGTTCTACGTGGTCTACAGCAGGAAGCGTTTCGGGATGTGGCAAAAATTTGCGACCGATTGTGTACGGCGTGTGGTAAGAAAAACTAAAATCTGGAAACTTATCGCTCTTAATTTCCAGGTAGTAAAGCGAATAATAATCCTTTGTTTCACAGTACACGCATTCGCGACACTTATTTACCAGTTTCCGGTTTTGATAGAAAAAATCCCACTTATCCCAATAGTAGTCATCTTTCATCATGTCTTGGTGGTCGTCGCACAGTTCGAGATATAATTTGTCAGCACCGGGAGGACGGTAAAAGTAAAGCATCGCATAGGGCATTTCAATCAGTAATTTGACTGCTTGATTTTTGCGCTCGTACCATTCTTGCTGGTGAATTTCGTAAATTTCGTAGACTTCGTTAGATTTAATTGCTTTAAAGCTGTTAAGCTGATTTTCTTTTGCCCACCGCGACGCCCAAACTGTCCAGTAAGCTAACTGGAAAGTTGCTGAAATTTCCGCCGAACCTTGTTCTTTCCAGTCGGAAATAATTTTTTCCCACGCTGCACTAAAAGCTCCTCGCGATTGTTCGTTTTGTTCGGAGTTTTCTGTATTGATTGGCTCGGCTGTTGGGCGAGGATTTTTAATCAGTCCTTTGGGTTCTTTGCGCCAGTTATCAATGTCAGTTGGCGTGAGAGTTAAGATGAATCTTCTGTCGTGAACGGGATATTCTAAATGAATTCCCGATTTGCGGAAAGAGCGGTATTCTAGGATCGGGAGCCTGCCTTGTTCGATCCATTGCTGGCGTTCTGCTGCTGAACACTTGAGCATTGCTTCTAATTCTACCGGATCGACGGCTAATTCACTTTTGAAGGTCTCCCAAAATCTTTCTTGTTCGGCTGCATTTGCTTCCAGCACTGATACAATTGTGCTGACGATGCGATCTGTTTGGTCTTGAGAATTGTCGGGAAGTCCTAAGAAGTCGAGGAGTTGGGCTTTGAGTATTCGTCTGGCAGAAATTAGCTCGGCTAACATGAGAAGCTCCAGTAGAGTCTGAACTTGCAACCTTGAATTCGCAAGATTTGTGCAAGTCTTATATATCTTAATGGATTCTCTTGAGTTGTCGGCAATTGAATTCACATCCGATCGCCAATTGTAACGGATATTGTCTCGCACAGGTCGATTTTACGGGATTTGGGCTTGAAAGTCGTGAAGCCCACTACCCAGTCATATCTAAGCAAAAACACTCAAAGCCAGGTTGTAAGGTAGATTCCCTACGGGATAGCTACGTCGCGCGTGCTTGTGCCAAAACCGGCTAAAATCGATAATTGCGATCGCGCACCCACAAACTCACAGGCACAGCATGGCCTGTTTTGTCAACCTTGACTTCTACGACAAAAGACTGCCGCTGCTTCCGTTGAGCTTCGCTAATCTCGTCATTGACTTTTTCCCTTTCATTCTCGGGCATATAATAAGTTTCCAAGCCATATTCCATGCGCGAATCGTTATATTTGCCTTGAATGGCGATTTGATTGGCTGGCAAATTTGGGGGATTTTTCAGACTGACGCGCGTCGGTTTCCAAGGTTGGGGGCGGACAGAATTTGTCGCGGCTTTTGGCGCTTCTAAGATTACATAAAAACTGATATTTTGGTTGACACGGTATATTTGTTTTTCGCAAACAACTCCGCGCGGACAAGGTATTTTCTCTAGTTTTCCTGGTAAATCTTGCCAGCCGGGGAGCTTTTCGAGATTTGTGCGATCGGAAATATCATAACTCAAAACTTGGTAATATCCGCGCAAAAAGTCGTAGGGGTCTACTGGTGCAGTTTGCAAGACAACAGTTTTGCCAGTAACAAAAGTGTAAACTGCTGGAGCCGGTACTGCGGCAATCAGTCCAATTTGCAGAATCAATGGAATCCACAGCCGCCACCCGGGAAGCCGTTTTGCAGTGGGGGGAAGGGTGAAGGATGGGGACTGAATTAAAGTGTTGGTTGTTTCTGAGTTTTCGGTATTCATATTAGTATTTGGGAATTTGTGATTAATTGGTATGTTGTTGGGCTTGAGCCTCCTTGAGACGTATAGACAAAGAGGGCTAAAGCCCAACAACGTACCTAATTTTTAGGATAACAATAAAACGACCATGCTTCGATCGAGGGGCTAGGAAGATCGGATTGCAGTGAAACAACTATCTGACTTCTAATCATCGATTTTAGCGAAGTGTTTCTCGAACCACAAGCCAGCGGCAATTACGCCAATTCCACACAATACAAATACAAAAGATTTGAGCAACAATTCTGTGTTATATTCAAAGACTCGACTGATAATTTGCAAAGTTATCAATACCATTCCTCCCCAAAAACTCTGACGGTTTCCTAAAGCTAAACCTTCTCGGATTAAGCCGACTGCGAGCAGAAATGATAAAACATTAAACAGAAAAGTTGCTAATTGAGGAATTGGAGTAAAAGTCAGGTGAAAAAACGGTATGAAAGCGCTGGCGAGAATGAAAAGTGCGATCGCACCTGTAGTCAAATTCACTGCTTTTTGCGTGCGGCGGCCCATCTCCAAACGTCCCAAATGCAGCCACTCCAACACCGCTAAACCACCCAAAACAGCGACATTTGCCAACAAAACCCAATCAGGCCCGGTTTGTCTAGGTGTCGGCGAATCTTGCCAAAACCAGTGGAAAGACAGAAAGTAAAACAGACCGGCGAAGTACAGCAGTGCTAAACTGCGGGCGGTAGGTTGAAACAGTCTGCTGTGCAACTTCGGCCACATCGCATCGTCGTATCCCCACAGCAAAGCGGGCGCTAAACCACAAAATATTGCTGCACCCCAGCCGCCATCTGCTGCTTGGGCAATAGAAACTTGTAATGAGAAAATTATGGCGATCGCACCTATAGCAAAAATAACACGCGATCGACACCAATAAGCCAACGGCACAAACATCAAACTCGCAGCGATTGGCATTTGTCGCACCAAAACTTCCAGCCAAGAAAACTCAACTTTAGAAGACCAATCTAACACCGCCAGCCAATAGCCGAAACCGATTAAAAGTGCGGACAAAACACCCAACGAAGTCAACCGCAAACTGTAAGCCATTCCCAACACTCCGATTCCCCAAACTAGGAAAAGTCCGTAGGAAGAACCGCCGATGTGGAACATTTGCGCCATCAGCGCCATATTTGCTCCTAAAATCAGAGCTCCTAACAGTAACAATCCTTCACCAAGCAGTTTGTTTCGCCCTTTTGTGACGGGTAAAATACTTTGATTTGAGCTTTTGTTTTGGGAAGGGGGAATGCGCCACAAATAGAAACCCGCCACATTGACTGCAACGAAAACGCTCAGCAGCATTGCAACTCTCACTTCGCGCGACCAAACTTGCCAGTTTGCTGCTACAAAGGTGATGACTCCTATACCTAGAAGTATGCTCCCCAAGCCGATGAGAATGCTCAGAAATTGGTTGCGGGAAGCGGTTTCGAGAGTGTGAAATTGATATCGTTCCGAAAGTTGTTGGTAGAGAGATTTGTCGATGAGTCCTTCTGCTTCCCAGAGTTTGGCTTCTGCGCGCAACTCGCGCCGAAATTTATCTGAAATCATTTTCAATATTCCAGAGTGTTTTAACTGTGATTGTTATAATAATGTCACTTGTCGGTCGATTGTCGGTGGATGTTGGGACACCTGCTGAAGTTGCACAGGAGTGTTTGAAGACAGTAAACTTGAATTGCTTAAATTGTTGACTGATAGACTAACCGCAGATTGAAGGCAGATAAACACGGATAAACGCGGATGTTTTTAAGATAGTTGGCGATTTTGGCAATTCCAGTATATGATTGGTTTATAGTGATTTTCAAAGGTATTGCTAGAGCGAGAGATAAGGCAAAATCTCTTGAAATTATCTGCGTTCATCCGTGTTCATCTGCTTTACATCTGCGGTGGTTCTAAACTTGATTTAAATTCCAATCATAGGGTAAAAAAACGATCGCCCATTCATCGCTTACACCCACCTCCGGGCCCAAATAACCGCCCACATAGGCAGCTACCGAACCCGCATTCTTGACAAAATCCTCGCCGTACCACTCAAAAATCTTGCTCAAATAAAGCGTCTTTTTCCCAGCATCGTACCGCACTTTATCGGGATTCTTGATAAAACTATTCGCATCCGTCTCCAGTTGAGTTCGCACAGACTCGGGGAAGTAAGCGCCGCGGCGCAACAACGGACATCCGACGGAAGCGCAAACTAAGGCAAAATGAATGCGCGCTTCGGCAAATTCCGGGCGCAAAATAGCGTGTTCGATTTGATTGAGGCTGTACTTTTTGCCGCCAATAATTGAATTTGAACGGGTGAAGAATTCCAGAAAACCCAGCCAGTTGGGGATTCCTAAAATTTTGGGACGGATGGACGCGATCGGGTATACTTCGATTACTTGGGAAATTGCGATCGCATTGTACGCATTCAACCACAGCGCCAACCGCGCATCCACATCCGTCATAGCAGCTAAATCTACATCTGCCAAAGTTCCCAGCCAATTGCTCAAAACCTCCGCCCCTTCAGCTTTCCAGCGCCGGTAATTGACGCGGCCGAAATCGTCAACGTAGCATTTTAGCAACTCGTCCCAAGTCGAAAAGTCGATCGAATTTATCATTAAGTAGAAGGGAGAAAGAAGAAGGAAGAAGGAAGAAGGAAGAAGGGAGAAGGGAGAAGTAAGAAGTAAGAAGGAGGGAAAAGAGATACACAGCCAGCTTTTTAGCTATCCGTATTTCACGTTTAATTAGATCGATTTACCAGCAAGAATTGGTTGAAAGCCGGAACCCTTTGAGGGAGAAATTAAACTCAAACTATTCATTACTCCAATCCTCTTCGTTTTAGGTAGAAGTCGCTTTCCAACTATCAACTGTCCCAGGTCAACTGTCAACTGTCAACTGTTGAATTACTGTCCACATTCTAAAGCCGACATTGCTTTAGCTTGGGGTTTTATTTATTGTACACTTATTTTCTTTTAACTCTTGTGTGGTAGCCTTCGACGCTGCCCAAAAGTTCAATTTAAGTGTACAGCCTTTCTCAAATAAATGAGGTATGCCCTATGCCCTATGCCCTATGCCCTATGCCCTATTAGCAGCTCATGTTACACCAGAAAGGCGATACAACAGCTTATTTAATACTACCGTCAACCCAAGTAGCCCCTTTCAGCTTAGCATTTTCCAAATTGGCCCCCGTCAAATCGGCTCCGGTCAAATTAGCCTCAGTCAAATCAGCACCTGCTAAATTAGCTTGCCGCAAAGAAGCCCCGCTGAGTGAAGCCCCACTCAAATTTGCCCCGGATAAATTAGCCTCCCTGAGATTCGATCCTCTCAAATCTGCCCCTTGCAAATCGGCATTTGCTAAACTCGCTTGCTGAAGGGGAATGCTTCTCAAATCGCATCCCGGACATTGGTTAGTTTGCAGCAACTGGTTGATTTGCTGGGGGTTCCCTGCAATCACCGCTGTAGCCAGCCCGAATATCAGTCCAAATGAAATCGCTCCTAAAGTTACAGATTTCATAGTCTTTACCTTCTACAATTATAAAAGATTCTTAATTTAAACTTCAACGGGGAGCGGTTTATTCCGGCACAACACCAATCCCACTTTCTGATGTTAATTTGTAATTTTTCGTTACCAAACAAACCAACTATGAGCGATCGCACCAATTTTTTTGATAAACTGTTAGCGGCTGTTGAAATCAATCAAAGTCTGCTGTATTTAGCCCTCGATCCCGACCCGGAAACCTTGCCAGCACTGGTTTCGATGACTGTCGATGAAACTCAAAGTTTTGTAACTGATTTGTTGAAAAGGCTCAAAAGTGCGATCGACCAAACAGCCGATTTAATCTGCGCCTGCAAAATCACCCTCGGTTTTTATCAATCTCTCGGCATTCCCGGCTGGCAACTGCTGCAACAAATATTAACAATTATTCCAGAACACATACCAGTAATTTTAGATGCCAAACACAGCGATTTAAACACCAGCACGGTGTTTGCCAAAACCGTATTTCAAGACTGGCAATTTGACGCTGTTACCTTAAGTCCTTACGCGGGATTCGATGAAGTAGCGCCATTTTTATTATATCCCGGAAAAACAGTCTTTGTCCTCTGTGCCACGGCCAACCCGTCAGCCGCCGAATTGCAAGAATATCCGACACCAGAAAACCCTTTCTACTTGCAATTAGTCCGAGTATCTCAGACTTGGGGAACTCCCGAAAAGCTGGGTTTAGCAGTAGGAGTAATGCCGGATATGTTGGCGCGAATCCGCAAAGCTGCTCCCGAACGGCTGATTTTAGTTGAAGGAGACATCGCCGGAGAAAATCACTTGACAGAAGAAAACGACCTCGCGCAACTGCTGGCGGCCGGTTTAAGCAAGAATGGTGAGGGTTTATTGCTGCCAGTCCCCCCAAGTTTGTTGGCGGGGAAAGAGCCACGCCGAGAAATTGAGAAATTACGGGATAATATTAACAAAGAGAGGCTGCGCGCGATCGAAGGAAGTCCGACTTGCGAATTGTGGCTACCGGATGTTTGCTTTTTGCAACCGGAACCCAACCGCGATTTAATCTTGCAACTTTATGACATTGGCTGCGTAGTTTTTGGCGACCACGTACAAGCATCGGGCGCTGTATTTCCATATTACATTGACTTGCGAAAAATCATTTCAACTCCACAAATTTTCCATCAAATTGTCAGCGCCTACGCAGACATTCTCAAAGACTTAAAATTCGATCGCATTGCGGGCATTCCCTACGGTTCTTTACCTACAGCAACGGGTTTAGCATTGCGAATGGAACGCCCGATGATTTTCCCGCGCAAGGAAGTGAAAACCTACGGTGCGGGTAAGTTAATTGAGGGGCATTTTCAGCCTGGAGAAACGATTGTCGTAGTCGATGATATTTTGATTAGCGGTAAAAGCGTGATGGAAGGTGCGGGGAAGTTAAAATCTGCGGGGTTGAATGTGGAAGATATTGTGGTTTTGATTGACCACGAACAGGGAGTGAAAGATAAATTGAAGGCTAACGGTTATCGCGCACATTCTGTGCTAGCACTTTCTGAAATAGCTGAGATTTTGTATCAAGCAAATCGCATTGATACCGAACAATTTAATATGTTGACAGCCGAAGGCTAAGTCACAATTGTTGTAGGGGCGGGTTCGCCGACATCTATGAAACCCATAAACAATCTCATAAACCCGCCCTCCTTCGCCGTTATTTAAAGCAACATTTAATCTTAAAAAATTGGGTACATTTGTATTGTTTGTTGGGTGGGAAGGGTTTATGGAATTCTCGATTTTTGCCGTTAAATTTTGGCGAATTCGCCCCCTAGAAGTCGGGGATTTTTTATCATGTTTTTAGGACACATTTGGGTACATTTGTATTGTTTGTTGGGCGGGGGCGGGTTTATGAAATTCTCGATTTTTGCCGTTGAATTTGCCCTACAATGTTTTGTATTGTTTGTTGGGCGGGGGCAGGTTTATGAAATTCTCGATTAACCTTGCAAAACTTCAATTAAAGCCTCGCCCATCGCCCGACAACCGACCAGTTTCATACCTTCCGACATGATATCACCAGTGCGATAACCTCGATCCAAAACTGCCACAACCGCTTGCTCAATTTTATCAGCAGCTTCGGGCTGACTTAAGGCGTAGCGCAACATCATTGCAGCGCTTAAAACTTGGGCGATGGGATTAGCTTTATCTTGTCCGGCGATATCCGGCGCGGAACCGTGTACTGGTTCAAAAACTCCCGGGCCGCTTGCACCCAAACTCGCAGAAGGCAACATTCCAATACTACCAGTTAGCATCGCCGCCGCATCCGAAAGAATGTCGCCGAATAAGTTACCCGTGACAATTGTATCGAACTGTTTCGGCCAGCGAATTAACTGCATGGCTGCGTTGTCAACATAAAGGTGAGAAAGTTCCACATCGGGGTATTCTGAAGAAAGGGCAATTATACGATCGCGCCACAGTTGCGAAACATCCAAAACATTCGCCTTATCAACGGAACACAGCCTTTTTCCGCGCTTCCGGGCCGTCTCAAAAGCCACGCGCCCGATGCGATCGATTTCCGACTCGGTGTAAGCCATCGTATTCACACCGCGTTTTTCCCCGGTTTCCGTCTCAAAAATGCCTTTTGGCTTGCCGAAATAAATGCCGCCAGTGAGTTCGCGGATCACCATAATATCCACACCTTCGACAACTTCTTTTTTTAAAGAAGAAGCATCAACCAACTGCGGTAAAATAGTTGCAGGACGCAAATTTGCAAACAATCCCAATCCGGCGCGCAGTCCTAACAATCCAGTTTCCGGACGCTGTTCGCGGGGCAAATTGTCCCACTTGTAACCGCCGATAGCTGCTAATAATATCGCATCGCTGTTGCGGCACTTTTCCAAAGTTTCTTCCGGTAGCGGATTGCCTGTGGCGTCAATAGCAGCGCCGCCCATTAATGCTTCTTGAAATTCAAAGCCGATGTCCAATTGTTTGCCGACAAGTTTCAGGACATCTACCGCTACAGCGATAATTTCAGGGCCGATGCCGTCTCCTGGTAAAAGAGTGATGCGGTAGTTTTGAGTCATATCGATTTAGGAGTTTTGATTTGAGATTTGAGATTGAGAGTTAAGGGGAATTCTTTGGCAATCCAAGACATTCTCACAAGGCTATAATCATATCAGGATAAGCAACCTCAGAATTCATTATGACATTCCCGACTTACCCGCCTGCTCAAGCTGAACCGCCTCTAGACCCCCGGCAGAGTTTGCCAACAATGTATGATTTACCTAGCGAAGACCCAAAGGATCCCGGTTTGCCTGATACATTTCATTTAGATCAGCCGCAACTCTTGGAATTCACGTTTTTGCCACCTGGATGGGATGCGGAGCAAGTATTTACAGCCAGCGACCTAAATTTGTATTACGATGCAACACAGCCGCGCTGGCATAAACGCCCGGATTGGTTTGCTGCGGTGGGTGTGCCCAGGCTTTATCAAGGGCGCGATATGCGTTTGAGTTATGTAGTTTGGCAAGAACGGGTAAATCCGTTTGTGGTGGTGGAATTGCTATCGCCGGGAACTGAGGATGAAGATTTGGGCCGGACTGTTCAGCAAGCTGGGGAACCGCCGACTAAGTGGCAAGTTTACGAACAAATTTTGCGGATTCCTTACTATTTTGTGTTCAGTCGCTACACGGATGAATTGCAAGCTTTTCATCTTGTAGGTGGCCATTATGAACCGGCAGAATTAATGGATGGGCGGTTATTTATTCCTGAGTTGCAGTTGAGTTTAGGGTGGTGGCAAGGCACTTATAAGAGTATGAATCGTTTGTGGTTGCGGTGGTTTACGGCCGAAGGAGGGTTGATTTTGAGTCCGAGTGAAAGGGCAACTGCTGCGGAACGGCAACTGATAGAATATCAACAGCAACTGATAGAATCTCAACAGCGAGAGGAAAGGCTAGCGGCGCGGTTGCGGGAATTAGGTATCGATCCTGAACAGTTGGTTTAATAGTCCCGCACTCAGCCCTGGTGAAACCGTTTCTTGGTATATTTATCGTAAGCTGTCGCACATTTAAATTGTATATTCAGGGCGGGCGGGACGCCCACCCCACTCATTGTCTGATTTTTTTGAGATGCAATTTAAATGCAGAACAGCTTAATAAACGCAAATTTTCTGAGAAACCGGGCTTCTAGTCATCCGTAAGTCCTGTTTGAGTATTCCAAAAGCAGGCGCGGCGCAGCTATCGGGATCTTAATCGCCCATAACCGCTTTTCAACTCCTCGCATCCGTGCAACAAGATTGAAATAAAATAACAAAAGTTCGATCGCACGCACGTACAAAAAATCGGCAAGGAGTCGCACCAGTGACAGACGGGGAAAGCACACCAACATCAGCACAGATTGACAATCGAGACTATTCATGGCCCTTTTGGCCAATTGTTCCAATGTATCCCTACAGCAGGCGACGGACAATCCGCAAGGAAATAGTCAAGGACAAAATCTGGACTTTTGACCAACTACAAGGCATTTTCTACGTCATTGTGCCGATTCGGATGACAGTCATCAAACTCGAATCCGAAGGCCTTCTCGTCTACGCCCCCGTCGCGCCGACTCCTGAGTGCATCCGCTTGCTAAACGAGTTAGTCGCAGAACATGGCGAGGTTAAGTATATCCTGCTGACAACGGTTTCGGGCATCGAACATAAGGTATTTGTCGGCCCCTTTGCGAGGTGTTTTCCCGAAGCGCAGGTGTTTGTCACTCCCAAGCAATGGAGTTTTCCGCTAAATTTGCCGCTGAGTTGGCTGGGTTTGCCCGGTAAACGCACCTCTGTACTGCCTTTGGATAGCAGCAACACGCCCCTTGCAGATGAATTTGATTGGGCAATCCTGGGCCCGCTGAACCTCGGTTTAGGCTTTTTTGCGGAAGTTGCGTTATTTCACAGGGAATCGCGCACGCTAATGTTAACAGATTCTGTGGTTTCGATTCCCGAAAACCCGCCCGCGATTCTCCAACTCGACTCGTACCCGCTGCTATTTCACGCCAAAGACACCGCTTTGGATGTGGTGGCAGACACCCAGGAAAATCGATGCAAAGGGTGGCAGAGAATCGCCTTATTTGCGATGTATTTTCGCCCTAGCGTGTTGGAGGTGCCGCCGTGGTCGGGGGTGTTAGCCAGCGCCCTGAAAGCGCCAGAGCGATCGAGAAAAGCTTATTTTGGATTGTATCCGTTTAAGTGGCAAACTGATTGGGTGCGATCGTTCGAGGCTTTGCGGGGAGGAGGGCGGTTGTTGGTGGCGCCGGTGTTGCAGACTCTGATTCTCAACCGCGCGCCGAGGGAAACTCTCGATTGGGTGGATAAAGTCGCGAGTTGGGACTTTGATCGGATTGTACCTTGTCACTTCGATCCCGCGATCGACTGCAAGCCCCGCGAATTTCGCCAAGCATTCTCATTTCTGGAAAAACATTCGGTTGTTAATTCTTTACCGGAAGATGATTTTAAATTGCTGAGGGATATTGATGCTGGTTTGAATAAAACTGGTTTAGTTCCGCCTGCAAAAGAGAAGGTTTAATCTGATATTTTTGACAATTCTGAATAAGCTGTTTGAGCACAAACAAGATGCCTGTTGCACTCAAAAATTCAACTATTGTGGAACGGGCATCTTGCCCGTTCCGGCTAGAAGCCCATCGCCAAGATAAAACCCTTAACAATTACTGGAAATTTATTCATTTATCTCATTAAATCATTAATCAACTCATCCACCTTCAAAAGTTCTTGAATAATTTGCTCTACCCTCTGCAATTCATTTATGGGATTGAGAACTCTAATAGTTGTTGGGGATGTAGCTGAAGTATGGACTGCAACACCTCTGTCTTCCCCAAAGGTATTCATAGTAGCCAGCCAAAAAATATTTAGATTCTCGGGATTGATTCCTATTGGCAAAAGCAACGACAGAATATTAGCTTCTTTTATTCCATGATTCTGGTCAATGATTCGCTTAAAACTATTAATAGCTAAATCTATCTTTTTGTTGATTTTGATTTTCTCATCCGGTATTTTTTTAGCTGGCTTTGTTGGACTTAGTGTATCTGGTGGTAATTCCATCATTTGACCGGAAAAGGCAAGCAAACATATCAAAGTACAGCAAGTCTTACCCTGACTGTCCCAATTATTTTTAGCATTAAGGGCTGCTTCCCAAACTCTATCCTCTAGATAAGCTTCAATTTCGGCATGAGCTAAAACTCTGTAGGCAAGAGTTAAGGCTAACTGTCTGGGGGAATAAAAATGTCCGGGCTTAATCTTAGGAATGAATTGTTTTTTTAACCTATTCAACTCCTTAGTTAGAGTACGAAATCTGACGGATTTTGGCATACTGCTTAAGAACTTACCACAACCCGTTAAAGATAATGCGGTTATCTGCGAGTTCGGGGACATAAAACTCTAAATTTAAAACCTTTCGCAAAGTTTTGCCCCACAGTGAGAGACGAGTATGAGTTTCGCGAATGCTAGTTGTTCTTTTCTCAACAGCGTCTCTGAATTCGCTATCAGGGGACGAACATAACTCTTTAAAAGCATTTTCTACTCGCTCCTTATTATTCTTAGCAGCTTGTCCTATCTCGGGATATGAAAAATAAAAAACCATTACATCTAAAATAGCTCGATTCATTTTTTTGCGGTAAGTATTAGAAGTGTTAGACCATACGCGAAATATATTTTCTTCTCCAAATATTGCAATGGTTATTTGCACCGCGTTCTCAAATTCGCTAACTGTATCTTCGATCTCGATTTTTCGTTCGTCCCAATCATTGTTGAGTTTTTCGCAGGTCATGTCCAGGAATTTTTTAAGATTCCCGCGATAATCGGATAAAAAATAATATAAGGCTACATACCGCAGCAACAATTCGACATCGCGCATCCGAGGATCGGGATTTTTTGATTTAAGTATTGTTCTTAAAGCCTGATTTTTAATTGATGCGTCGTCTAAAAAATTGACAAAATCTCCGGGATGCAATGCTTGCCTCAATTCTTGGGGAGATAGCGGAGTATTCTCTAAATTCAGGCGTAAAAAAACTTTGTATAGTAAACTTTCTGTACGCCAGTTTCTAATCAATGTAGTCCGAATAGTTTGAGTGTCGAGTACATTAAGTACGGGACTCAACACAACATCGTTTTTTATATCCTTATAGGTATAACCATTGAGATCGGGTCTAAATTCTAAGTTTACCAAAGCAAAACTATCATTAGGAGTTTCGCTCATTCCATAAAATTGCAGGATGGCAAGCAAGCGTTGCTTGCCATCAAGAACTATAAAATTTCCGCGCCTCTTTTCAGGAGAAGCTAAAACTATTTCTGGAATGGGAAATCCTAGAAAAATTGATTCGATAAACCTACTTTTGCGAGTTATATCCCAAGCATCTCGTCTTTGAAATCTTGGATTGAGTTGAATGTTTTCCCGCATAATTAGATCGAGGATGCTGGTTGTTGTCCAATCAGTGCTACCTACAATGATTTCTGAAATTTCTTTTAATATCGATTGTGGCTTTTCATTAGATTCCAGCTCATCATCTAAATATTCATCTTCTTTATCAAAGATTACTTCTTCTGGTTTTTCCAAGAGTTTTTGTTTGGGCATGACTTTACTCTACTTGTGAGTTTAATTTCGATAGACTATGTATTACCTAAGTATAGCAGAAGTCAAAAGACTGAAGTTGACTCTCGACCGAGAGCGAGAGAGTTTTCTTCCCAACTCATCAATTTTGGAACTTCCACAGCGTATTAAACTATTGTCTATTGGTGCGTCGCTGTTAGATTTTTCATTTTTATTTGGGGATGAGGGATAGCGACGCACCCTACGAATACTGAGGACTGAAGTCCTCACTACAAAGCTGACTGCACTAAATCACGATTTTTTTAACTTAAACTCATCAAACTTAACCACTTCCGAGTCCGGTTTCCGCGTATCAAAATAATAGCTACTAACCGTACCATTCCCCGTATCAAATACACTAAAAGCCGTAATATCATTGCTATCAATATACGGCAATGCCAGCCCATCTTTCCCCAACAAAGGTGCAACTGTTGGCATCACAGGTTCCAATCCGTTCGGATCTCCAATCGCGCTGTAATCCTCCCGATATCCAGGCGGCACAAATCGGCGCTTTCTCCCCGCAAACGCCCCGTAACTGTTGCCCACATTAGAAGTCTCTAAAAAGTGCATTCCGCTGGTACTCACAAACCGATTCCACAAATGCGAATGTCCGTACAAAACTAACTGCACGCCCGCCGTTTCTAGCAGCGGCATCACATCCCGAATCAGATAATCTTGCTGTTTCGGATATTCATAACGCACCATCTTAATCTCGCCGTCCAAAGTGCGATCGACTATTTGCACAGGGTCAGTATAAGCAGGTACAATATTGTCACCCAGAGAATGCGGTGGATGGTGAAACATCACAATTTTATATTTAGCTTGCTGAAATTTCGCACTATATAACTCTTGTTCCAACCAAGAATATTGAGCGCTACCTTTGGCAATTGGCTCAAAAATATGCTGTCCGTATCCCCATTTTTCGGGACGATCAAAATCTTCGTCCCGTTCCCGATACCTGCCTCTCGCCCCCGGATCTAAATTGGGAGTCCGCCAGATATTCGTAACATACAAAGTCACTAACCGCACGTCTCCAAACGTCACAGCATAATAATTTTTGTCACTAGGTAAACTGAAAATCTCGTTGTAAGTATCACTATTAAAACTATTGTTTTTTAACAAAACATCTTTATCTTTCATCCCATATTTCTGAGTGAGGTATGGATATATTTTTTCCACAGCAGCGCGGGGAAAAGGGTCATTAAACTGGTCGTTGAGACTGCTGCTAGTTGAAAACCTACCCATAATCTCATGGTTCCCAATCGTCGGAAATATAGGCGCGTGTTGGATCAGTTCGCCACCGCTGTACACGGTTTTGATGCCCTTTTGGTCGATTTCGGAGAAGGCGCGGCCTTGCAAACCGGGGAAAAAAGCGCGGCCTCGGTCGTCGTCGAACCATTCGGAAGCGCGATCGGCTATATTAATTAAATCACCAGCCATGAAAACTGCATCAACTTTATCAATTGTTTGTGCTACTTTCTGGAGATTAGCCGCTGTCATCGGCATCAATTGATGATCGGAAGTAAATAGGATTTTTAGCCCAATTCCCGCTGCTGGTGTCGGAGAAAGGCTGAAAACTTTGCTGCTAACAGATTCACCATCTTTCGTTTCGCTAGTCACTAGATAAGGAATGCGAACACCGGGCATTAAATTAGTAATTTCTGCTTCGTGGCGCCAGATGTGGCGGACAATTGGATTGTTATCAATTATGCCCTGTTTCATTTCATCGGAGATGTGCGAGTCTTTGTCTTCCCGAACCCGGCTTAGCTTGGTAGTATTTGCAGTCGCAATTTTACTCAAGTTTTCGCCGTAAGCAACAATGTTCCGAGTCCCGGAAAATTCGGTAAACCAAACAACTCGCACCGAGTTAGTTGTTGGAAGTTGCAGAAACGGATCGGTTAAAAGTTTTGGTTTGTTGAGGAAAGATTGCATAATCAAACCTAGGAATAGGACAATCAAAATCAAAACAGCAAAAAACCACAGGTTGCGAGAAGAACCTTGGGGTATTTCTAATTTATCGGGCAATGGTGTTAACATAAGTTATTGTCAGTAGTCTCTAGGGGAAAGTTCAACAGTAAAATATAACTCCCAACCCCAATATATATAAACCCGCCCCCGGTTTGAATTTTAGACTACCAAAGTTATCAAAAAGTTAAGAAATTCTGAGAATATCTCAGATATCACAAACCGGGTGCATCTGACTTTTGAAGAGGGCGAAGCATGACCGCAGATAAGTTATTAGTTATAATCTCATATTGAATGCGGTCATGCTTCGCCCCTACACATATATTTGCCAAACATGAGATGCACCCCACAAACCTCAACTATTAATCTCAAATATAGCGGTTCTCGGAAAGATGAGGTATTCACCAATTCATTAACAATTACAAAATCCCCCAATCCCCAATCCCCCCAATCTAAAATCTAAAATCGAATGACTCACCACCTTCTCAAGGCTAACTGCAAAACCGTACACTTAGGCGGTTTCTCTCCCAAGCTAGAACCTGCTTTAACTGTCGATTCGGGCGATCGCATCGATATCGAAACCTATTCAGGATATTATGTTGCTGACAAGGCCCCGCCGGAATTTTTGACGCCGGAATTTTTAGATATCTGTCAGAATTTACCTGACAACCGCAAAGTCGGCCCGGGCCCGCACTTGCTAACAGGCCCGATTTATGTTAATGAGGCTGAACCCGGAGACGTTTTAGAAATTCACATCGAGGAAGTTTACCCAAGTTTACCAGTAGGATTCAATGCAATTCGCGCTGGTTGGGGAGTTTTACCTGAATATTTTCCTGACCCTAAATTGCGGTTTATTCCCCTAGATTTAGAACAAAAGATTGCGGAATTTCCGGCAAATAGCGGCGTCCAGATTCCGCTGCATCCATTCTTCGGAATTATCGGTGTTGCAGATTTTGAAATCAACCGTTCTTCTATTCCTCCACAACGCTACGGCGGCAATATGGACAATCAGGAATTGCAAGCAGGAACGCGGTTATTTTTACCTATTGCGGTGCGTGGCGGTTTGCTGTCAATCGGCGACGGACATTCGGCACAGGGAGATGGCGAAGTTAATGGTACGGCGATTGAAACTTCGATGAATGGGACTATTCAAATCATCTTGCGTAAGGATTTATTTTATATATTTCCGTTTGCGGAAACTCCTACTCATATTGTAGTTATGGGTTTTGGTCAAACATTAGATGATGCGTTTGATATGGCGGTAAAACAGACTGTTAATTGGCTACAAAAATATGCAGGTTTTCAAGAAGAAGATGCCTATGTTTTCTGTTCCCTCGCCGCCAATTTTCGGATTACTCAGGCTGTCAATAATCCCCGCAAAGGAGTTCACGGAATGATACCTAAGTCGATTTTGCCCAATGTGCAAATTATCGATCGCTAGCCGTGATGTGGTATGATAACAGCCGATCGCCAAAACAACCTCGATCGCGATCGCACAAATTACCCAAATTTATCACTGCGGTTCGTCGATCGCGATCGCACCAGCGTTCAAAATTTAGCTTAAGATTAGGATAGGTTGCAAATTCTATCTAAATGGGTTCCATGAAAAACCAGACTGACGATTCTGCAAAACAAGATTTAGTCGATCGGGCTTTTGGAAGTCCAGCCATCCCAGATCCGACAGCGTGGGTGGATGAACATTATTTTCTGGCTAATTTTGCCAATACTCTCGCCCACCTCCAAGAAAATTTATCTGATGAGAGTTGCGAAATCGCCGAGAGTGCTGAGTCTGGCGAGGCGAGATTGTCGCTCGATGCTAAAATTAGAGATATATTGAAAGCTAATTTTAGCGATGACTGTTGGCAGTATGTCGAAAGTTTGTTGTGAGTTCGGTAATATTAATAAATATTTGTAGGTTGATAAATTTTGAGTGTCAATTAAGCTGTTGCAGATTTAAATTGTCTATTTCAACCGATGATTGAAAATCATTAAATTGTCTCCCGTCTTCGCTTCGGACATTCCTTGATAAATTGTAACTTTTTATACTTTAGGTTGGTCGAAAATTAGGGTTGATAGGAATTGCGATCGATCGCAAAAACTCAGCACTTTCTTCGGGTAAAGCAGTATTGATAAACATCCCGCTACCCAACTCAAACCCAGCCTGCTTCGACACTCTGGGAATAATGGCGATATACCAGTGGAAGTATTTTGTTGCTTGTTCCGCCGTTGGTACCGATCGAATACTATAGTTGTAATCTGGATTGTTCAATCCGTAATAAAGCTGAGCGAGTACAGTTTTCAAAGTATCAGCCAGATCCGTAATTTCCGCATCAGTAATATCATCAAACGAAGATGAATGTCGGCGCGGAAAAACCCAGATATGAAACGGTGAAAGTGCAGCGTAAGGAATAAAAGCCACGAAATATTTGCTCTCAAAAATTACTCTTTCACCTGCCGCTAATTCATCTTCCAAAGTCCTGCAAAATAGACATTCTCCCGTATCATCAAAATAGCGAACTGCTGCATCGATGCGGCTGCGAAATTGGCTGGGGACAACGGGCGTCGCTGCTATCTGCGAGTGAGGGTGTTCAAGAGAAGTTCCGGCACTTTCCCCGTGATTTTTGAAGATCACAATTGTTTCAACGTGGGGATATTTTCTAATTTCTAAATAGCGGTGACGGTAGACTAAAAGTATGTCAGTTACTTCTTCAACGGTCAACAAAGCAGTCGTCAAATCGTGTCGCGGGTGTTCGACAATTACTTCGTGAAAGCCGATTCCCGACATCATGCGGTGAATTCCCGATGATATCCTGATCCGTTCTGCTGTCGGCGACAGGGCGGGATATTTGTTGCCAATCGCGCGGACTTTCCATCCCGTGCGATCGCCCAAACGGCAAGTTTCTAAGGTGCCATCTTCTTCGTTACCCACGCAAAACGGGCAGTCTGGGCGGTGTGAGGGTAGGAATGCGGGTATTTTTTTTGTGTTGGCGAATTGGTCAGGTCTTTTTGCGCGATCGGTGGCGATGATTACCCAATCTCTGGTAATTAGATTTTGTCTAAGTTCAGACATTTTCTTACCTTTTGTTGCAGGGTTGAGCCGTTTCTTATGGTAAGATAGGAGTTTGCCTGATGTCACTGCTAATTGTAATTTTTTAACAAATCTTGACTTCAATGTGTCTGTAAATCTGCTTGTATCAGAGCGTCAAATTCAAAAGAAATTCAAACACGCTGCCGATTTTGGTGTTTCAGGCAATTACAATTTGCAGACAGCAGCAGCATTTGCGGCAGCTATTCAAACTCATGTCCAGAAACAGGGAGTGCAGGAGATTGAGGGTACTTATCGCAGGCAACCTGTAAAGCACTACTTTGACCCTGCGACTAATTTAAATGTTATAGTGGACGCAGGAGACAATTTTATTAGCGGCTGGAAACTGAATTCTGCCCAAATTGCTGAATTAAGTGCGACTGGAGATATTGGAGGTGGATAAATATGGATAAGTACATCAAGTTATTAGAAGAGTTTGCAGGCAGTAAAATCAGCGCTGATGAGTTTGAACAGCGGTTTCTACAATTGTTTAAGAGTGACAATAACCTCCAGCCGGGGAGAGAATTTAAGATTTTAGACAAATTGTTTACCGATGTTGATGCTTATTGCAGCGACCCGGATTTGATTGAAGACCCTCGATTTGATATTGGTGAGGTTCAATTGCGAGTATCGGCCCAGGAGACGCTGGATAAGTTACTGAAGTTAACAACAGTTTTAACAAGTGAGAAATAAGAATCAAAACCATCTGCTTGCATCAGTGGTTAAAATTTCTCACCAAGCCATTCCCTCCCCCTCGCTAACAACTCATCCAAACTTTCCACCGGCCAAAACCGCACCTTTCCATCCTGCGAACCAGTTATTAAAAACTTCCCGTCCCGACTAAAACAAATACTATAACTGTGTCGCCGCGAGTTCTGCATCCTTGACAAACGGAATCGTTTGTGCTACTTATTTATCAGAACTAAATGCAGAAGCAGCTAAATATAGCAAAGCTTGTCAGGAAAATTTGTCTATGCCTCTGTAGCACTCTGTACCAATTAATTTAATAGGTCTAAGGTGGTTAAATGCAATTTAATAGTAATTGGTCGTCACCATACAAGTTTATACCCGGCAAGGATAATTTAGATATTATCGACACTTGGGGGTGCAAAGGAAAATTAGGGATTTATCTAATTCGCGATGAATCGGATCGACAAAATCTCTATGCGGGACAAGCTACTCAACAAGATATTGCAACACGGCTGCGACAAGAGATCAAATCCAGTCACAACCAATCTTTGAAGGATTACTTGTTGGTTGACCAACATACTGTTACCGTGCGTTGGGCTGAATGTAGCAATCCGATTATGGCAGAAAATCTTGCTATTATTGGTTGTGAACCGTCGTTTAACCGCCGAATGTCGCCCTGGAAAGGCACTGATATACCGTCAAAAGATGAGTATTTACGTGAAGCCACAAGGCTTGGTATATTCACATCTGAAGAAAGGTCTTTGGATAATTTGACAAGATATTTAATCAACGATATCCAGACTAATCCTCATCTTTGGGAACGCAAACCAAATCCTAGTCGAGAAAGAAATACTTATCGGGAGAGATTCTAATGGAAACTTTGAAGATTTTTTGTAAGTGGTGGTTGATACTCTCCATAGTTACGACTTATGCAATAGTCTATCTGGCCATGTTTGTCTTCAGTTTTTTATCCGCAGACTTCAGTAGCAATGTGGGATTGTGGGGCGAGTTCTTTCCAACTAAAGAACGCGAAGCACGGGACGAATTACATGAGAGAAAAATGCAGAAGAATATGAATTTTATTGATAAATTTTTCCTCGCTTTTTATCGATGGGCGAAAAGCTTGTAGCTAAGGAATGAGAATTAAATAACTTACACAAGTTTGTGGGGTATCGGGCTCGCCCTTTTTGGACGGCGAGGCATCCCACAATAACAATTAAAACTGTAAGTTATTTAATTCGCGATCCTAAGTCTTCCAGTATCCTTTGATCGGCACAAATTCACTGCTATTCAACTCTAAACAACCAATTGATATCGTCAAACTTCTATGATTAAAGTTCTTGGCCCAAAAGACAAGTCTCCCCGTCCAGATAAATATCGAGATTACATGGATTATCGGGGGGTTGCTGAAGAGGAGGAAGTGAAACAATTATCTCAGGGTGCGGTCAGTTTAGGGCGTTATTTGCACCCTAACAATCGCCAAGGACAGGAATTGTTTTTATCTGCTGATATACTGAAACGCCACTGTGCTGTTATTGGGAAAACTGGGGCTGGAAAAACAGAGGGTGTGATTGTACCTTGGGCGATCGGGTTAATGAAAAATGGGCACAGCGTGGTGACAGTAGATGTTGTTGGCAACCTCACCAATCGTCTCAGTAATGAAGCGAAAAGATTGGGCTGCCGGGTTTGGTATTGGGATCATGGCGATCCCACTTCTTCTGATTCTTGGAATTGGTTAGATGCGATTCAATTATCAGATGATAGGAGCATAGAATCTGCTATTACTAGCATACTACGATCTCCTCCTAATCCTGGCGATCCAAACAGGTTTTTCTACGATCGCGATGTGATGTGGTTGCGGGCTTTGATTCCGATTGTCAAAATAGTCTATTCATATAACGCAAAACCGAGTCATCTGCTTCGCTTGATTGCCTTTCAAGATGAACTCCGCAATGTATTTCGCCAATATCCTCAAGTTCATAAATATCAGATCAAGCTAGCTGCATTTTTTACATTTAGTGTTGAAGAACACTCAAAAGCTGTTCAAGGTTTATTAAATGCTTTAAATGTCTTTGATGATTCTGCTGTAATGCAAGTAACGGAACGCAGTGATTTTGCACTGTCTGATATTGACAGTCGCCCGACATTGCTAGTCATCCGTCATTACATGGGCAATCCAAAATCGTCACAACTCACTAGCTTAATGCTCGATCAACTTTTTGGTCATGTGTACAATCGTAATGCCGGAAAAGCATCTAAGAAAATTCCCCTAAATTTTATCATAGACGAAGCTCCCCAACTTAAAGAGCACATTAAGTACGAAGAAGTGCTCGCAGTCGCTCGTAATGCTAATGTTGGTATCTGTTTGGCGGCCCAAGATGTGACTCAATTTGGAGATGAACGCAAGACAGCAGAAATTTTGAGTAACTGCAATACTTTAATTACGACTAAAGGGGTTTCTCCACAGGTTGCAGAGTATCTGTCCAAGCAGATGGGAAAGCGACGTGAACAGCAAGTCAGAATTAATCAGCAACGGACTTTGGCTGATGATTTTCGAGATATAGATAGCGGTAAGTCTTTTTTTGGGGTTGTATTAGACAGTATGTTTTCTTCCGGTACGGGAGTTGATACGGTGGAAGTTCCTGTGTTGGGCGATCGAGAAATTATGCACCCTCCTGTGGGGCATTATCCGGCAGTTGTGTTAGCTTCACCTGTTACCAGTAAACCTTTTATGGTTGAGTTGGACACGGCTTTGAGAAAGATATAGCTTTATAAAATCACTGGAATGATTGTATTATAGAGGGCATTAAAACAGCATTGCTTTCTCCCAACCTATTAAAATTATAGCATGATAATCGTGGTCGCCATTGTCATTATCAATAGTTTAGCTATTACTGAAGTTTTCTAATGCTATATACTGATTTTTGATACCACTCTGTATTCCCCTCTTTCTGATAGATTTCTGCGGCTTGATTGTAATCTTCAATGGCTCCGTTTTTATCTCCTAAATCAGATCTAGCAAGACCCCGGTTGTAGTAGGCATTAGCAAATTTAGGATTAAGTTTAATCGCTTGATTGTAATCCTCAATAGCTCCCTTTTTATCTCCTAAATCAGATCTAGCAATACCTCGATTTCCGTAGGCTTGAGCTAATTTAGAATTAAGTTTAATCGCTTGATCATAATCCTCAATGGCTCCTTTTTTATCTCCTAAATCAGATCTAGCAATACCCCGATTATTGTAAGCATTAGCCAATTTAGGATTAAGTTTAATCGCTTGATTGTAATCCTCAATAGCTCCCTTTTTATCTCCTGATTCATAGCTAGCCCAACCCCGATTATCGTAAGCAATAGCCAATTTAGGATTAAGTTTAATCGCTTGATTGTAATCCTCAATAGCTCCCTTCTTATCTCCTGATTTATAGCTAGCCCAACCCCGATTATTGTAAGCAATAGCCAATTTAGGATTAAGTTTAATCGCTTGATTGAAATCCTCAATGGCTCCATTTTTATCTCCCGAATTGTAGCGGACATGACCCCGATTGCTGTAAGCATCAGCTAATTTAGGATTAAGTTTAATGGCTTGATTACAATCCTCAATTGCTCCATTTTTATCTCCTAAATCATAACGAACAAGACACCGATTACTGTAACCATCCGCACTGTTTGAATCAAGCTTAATGGCTTTAATATGATCCGTAATGTGTTTTTGTCTATCCTTTAATTCTGGATCTTGGTGAGGATAAAATAGAAAAAAACTGACAGAAAGAACCGCAGATATTCCACCTAAAGTCAATGCTTTATCAAAGAATTTTCTAGTTGCCAGAGGAGGGGTCTTGTATGTAGGTGTAGGTGTAGGTGTAGCAGCCAGAGTCGGCGAAGGCGGAGGATTGTATATAGGTGTAGGTGTAGGCCGAACAGGAGTCGCGTATGTAGTAGGTGCCGGCGAACTGACAGGTTTAGGTTTGCTAGCAGACCACAAAGGGATTTGGACAGGAATATTAGATTGTATCCCAGCCCTTGGCGGAAACGCATCGAGTCCTAATCGTTTTTTCCTCTCACACCAAGGACAATCCCTCAAATGTCCCCCATACCGATGCTCAGAATTCACCCTACAACTCACTAAATCTTTTTCTGCTGCTTCTTCTAATGCCTTCACCCAAGTCCGCGCATCAGGCCGCGCTTGGGGGTTATTGTGCCCATCCTCAAAACAGCGTACAAACAACTGCCGCAGCGTCGGATGCAACACATCAAACCTTACTGCAATTTGTGCAGGGCGATAAGGCACTGTCTTGGTTCCGTGGGGAAAATGCCCTGCTAAAATCCGTTTCTCCGTTGGTGGTGGGTCCCCAGTTCCTTGATAAACTCCAGCAAAAGGGTGCGTCCCTTCCATCAACAACTGAAAAATTAACACCCCTAACCCAAATAAATCATGTTCCGGCGTGCGGTCATAATCTGCAAATGTCTTACGCTGAAGTTCCGGGGGTGTATACTCCGGTTTCCCCACCCGACAGCGATAAACTTTACCATGTTGGAAATCACGAACCTGAAAGGAATCCGTATCTACCAGCGTTACTATCGCTGTGTCATAAACCAAGATATTCGACTCATTCACATCGCCAATGACATACTGTTTCGCGTGTAAAGCACTCATCGCGGCTGCAAAGTTTCGCGCCGTCTGGTGCAAGTATTTATAATTGAAACCGAGATTTTTCTCACTGCGAGTTTTAGGGCTGTAGTAATCGTGGATGGGTCGCACTTGCTGCATCGGCACTCGCGGCATAAGGAAGCCCATGATTTGCTCACTACCATCGATAGAAAGTAGTAAATCAACCGGCCAAGCAATCGAGACACACCCGTGATCTTTTTTTACTGAGTCATCAGGGGGGTTAGCGAGCATTAGTTGGAGTTTGTCACTATCAATATCTTTTAGCTTTTCGGCGTGATAAATTTTCATCACCAGTGACGGATCTCGACGGTATGGGTGAATTGCCCCTTCACCACCACGAGCTATCTCAGGCCCCAGATCAATCAGTTCTCCATTAGACTGACGCTTGACTTGCATACTAATCCCCACCACAACCCTCTACAATCCTAACATTTTTTTTACTTCTGCTAACGGCACAGAAGGTCGATCTGCATCTTCCTGTTTGGCCGCCCTCAAATCCATCAAATCTTCCATATCAGCAATGAATGCTTGCAGTGTTGCAAATTCTTCGTAAGGTATCACTGCAAATTCTTTTTTACCGTTTTTGGTAATAAACTGAGGATGTAACGGAATCATCGATATTTCCTCCGGTTTTGGACGCACCCCGACCAAAGAAACCGGGTTTTTACTGAGTCTACGATGTTCTAACAAAGTTTTTTCGTAAAAAACCTGGTTTCTGGAATCCCATGCTTAAGTCCAGTTTTCGATGTTTGACGCGGTGAATTACCGAAACATCTTCCTTAATTTAAAATAAAGTTCGGCTTTGTACATCCGCTGAAAAAGATTTTAAATATGGGATGCTTTTGACTTAAACGCAACTTGACAAGTCGTCAAACAGAACCCCATCCTTTAGGCGGTTCTAGGGGAACTTGTTCATCTAATTTAGAATGAGATACTCTGCTCATACTAACGGATAGCCATTGGAACATCTCCGCAAAATTTAACCCTTGTAACTTCACAGGTGTGCGCTCGATTAGAATTTGACTGAGGCGGGGCATATCAACCCCTTCCACACCCACACCAAAGAAAGCAACTCTTTTATTTATTTCCTCGTCCCGAATCCGTTGGGCTGCCCGATCGACAACTTCATTATCACTGGGTGAACCATCTGTAATCATAAATACCCAAGGGCGGTAATAAAAGATTCCATTTGCCTTATACGACGCTTTTCGCGCTTGAAGAATGTCTAAAGCTTTATTAATTCCCTCTCCCATGTAGGTGGCTCCTCCTACTTTTAGGGTTGGTGGCTCAAAGTTATCGGCAGTTACAAAATCCTGAACCACCTTTACCTCACTCTCAAAGGTAACAATCGCTACTTCAACGCGCTTCTTGGTTAAGTCATCTTTATTCAGCTCGTCTCTGAAGATGCGTAATCCATCATTTAAGGCTTTAATGGGTGCGCCGCTCATAGAGCCGGAAACGTCTAGCAACAGGATACAGGGACAGCGCGGCTCTGGATTGTCTGCCAATCCTACGGCGTCGTCCTCAAGAAGTCTTCGGGATTCAGACATGGTTTTAGGATAAGGGTAAATATCATATTACAGAATATTATATATCAAGCTACACTTCCCAGGTGTCAGTAAACAAGACTTCAGTTGCCAAAATCTGTCAAAACGGTTCTGTCCCAAACCATCATGCCAACTGCAACTGCACATTCTGCAACTTGCAAATCGCTTTCAAGACTTGCGCCAACAAGAGCGATCGCTCTGTATCAATCAAATTCAATTCTGGTAAAATTTGATAAGTGCAAGGATTCCCCCGCGTCACCCGCACAAACCGATAACTTTCCCCATTCGTTGTCAATCCCCAAACAGACGATTGCTGTTGCAAACTTTTATAAGTATAAGTCAGCAATTGTGGCAAACCGGCTAAAGGGGCGATCGCACTATTTTTCGCCTCCACCACCAAAATCCAAAACTGTGCCGCCCCTATCTCCGCATCCGGCTGATTTACGGCTAAAATATCCAACCGCCCCTTAATTAAAGTATCCCCATCCTCAACCTCGATCGGTATGCTATCTTCCATTGTCAGCACGATCGGAATATCAAAAAATCCTGCTAATCTCATCAAAGGTGAAAGCACTAAAAATTTCACCATTTTTGCAGAAATTTTCCTTGCTTCTAGATGACGCCAAAAGACATTTCTGATTTGCAATAATTCCTGCTGTTCAAAATCTGTCAGAGGTTCCAGAGAGAAAAAATCAGTAAAAGAGCCTTCTGTTTGTCTTTCCAGCTTGAGAAGGCGACGAACGTCATTTAACGAAAGTTGGCTTGCTTCTAAATTTTGGGTCATGGTTTTTGTGCGATCGACTCTTCCATTCAACTATATTATAAGGGCATTCCCAGAGGAGTGAAGCCTGTTTTATTTATTTTTATTAACGTCAAAAAACAACTAAAACATTTTCTGTTCAACTGATATAATATTATCAACCGTTATCCTAGCCACCAAGTTATGCAACTAGAAGACTACTTCAACTTCCTAAGACCAGATGATATTCGGCTCAAAGGTTCTCGAATCGGCATCGAAACTATTCTTTACGAATACCTGTTTCGCGCTCGAACTCCCGAAGAAATTGCTAATATTTATACATCCCTCACCCTCGAACAAGTTTATGCGACAATTTTGTACTACCTGCACAACAAAGAAGCAGTCGGTAAGTACATAACCGAATGGTTGGAATGGGGCGAGAGAATGCAAGAAGAACAACGTTGCAACCCTTCTCCAGTGACAGAAAAACTCCGCAAATTTAAAGCAGAAAGAGATGCAAGGAGAAAGGCTGATGCCAATTCAGTATCTGTTTGATGAAAATTTGGCGATTGGTAATTGGTAATTGGTAATTGGTAATAAGCGCCAACATTTACACAAGTATTCAAAGTCTTAAGGAAAATAAACATACTTTTGCCCCAACTTATGCAAACAATAGTTACAAAGACTAACCGAAATTAAAACTAACAGCGATGTCACAAGATACCATCGAATCAATACTCCAAGAAAAACGCCTATTTCAGCCGCCTGCTGAATTCTCCGAAAAAGCTCACATCAAAAGCCTAGAAGAATACCGCGCCCTCTACGAAAAAGCCAAAGCCGACCCCCAAGCATTCTGGGCCGAACTCGCTACCCAAGAATTAGACTGGTTTCAAAACTGGGATACCGTGCTCGACTGGCAGCCGCCCTTTGCTAAATGGTTTGTCAATGGCAAAATTAACATTTCTTACAATTGTCTCGATCGCCATTTAACTACCTGGCGCAAAAACAAAGCCGCCCTGATTTGGGAAGGCGAACCGGGCGACTCCCGCACCCTGACTTACGCCCAACTCCACCGCGAAGTCTGCCAAATGGCCAACGTCATCAAAGAATTGGGTGTCCAAAAGGGCGATCGCGTCGGCATTTATATGCCCATGATTCCCGAAGCTGCGATCGCCATGTTAGCCTGTGCCAGAATCGGTGCAGTACACAGCGTCGTCTTTGGCGGATTTAGTGCAGAAGCTTTGCGCGATCGCCTCAACGACGGCCAAGCAAAACTCGTCATCACCGCAGACGGAGGCTTCCGCAAAGACGCAGCAGTCGGCCTCAAAGTACAAGTAGACAAAGCCCTCGCCAACAACGCTGCACCCAGTGTTACCAACGTTCTCGTCGTCCAGCGTACCAAACAAGAAGTGCAAATGGAACCAGGGCGCGATCGCTGGTGGCACGAATTGCAAAAAAACGCCTCCGCAGATTGTCCCGCCGAACCGATGGATAGCGAAGATATGCTATTCATTCTCTACACTTCAGGAAGTACCGGCAAACCGAAAGGAGTCGTCCACACCACAGGCGGCTACAACCTTTACACCCACATGACAACCAAGTGGATATTCGACCTCCAAGACACCGATATCTACTGGTGCACCGCCGACGTAGGTTGGATTACAGGGCACAGTTACATAGTCTACGGCCCCCTTTCCAACGGTGCAACAACTGTCATGTACGAAGGTGCTCCGCGCGCATCGAATCCCGGTTGTTTTTGGGATGTAATCGAAAAATACGGCGTCACTGTTTTCTACACCGCACCAACAGCAATTCGCACCTTTATGAAGATGGGCGAAGAGTTGCCGAATGCCAGAGATTTATCATCTTTACGATTGTTAGGAACCGTCGGCGAACCGATCAATCCTGAAGCTTGGATGTGGTATCAGCGCGTAATTGGCAACTCGAATTGTCCGATAGTCGATACTTGGTGGCAAACAGAAACCGGGGGAATTATGATTACCGCTTTGCCCGGTGCAATCCCCACAAAACCCGGTTCTGCAACCCTTCCGTTCCCCGGAATTGTTGCCGATATCGTTGACCAAGATGGCGAACCAGTAACTAATCAAAGCGGCGGTTATTTAGTAGTCAAACATCCTTGGCCGGGAATGATGCGTACACTTTACAACGATCCCGATCGCTTCCGCCGCACTTATTGGGAATATTTGCACCCAAAAGATGGCCAATTCGTGTACTTTGCGGGGGACGGCGCGCACAAAGATAAAGACGGTTATTTCTGGGTAATGGGCCGCGTTGACGACGTGATTAATGTCGCCGGACACCGACTCGGTACGATGGAAGTTGAATCGGCTTTGGTGTCTCATCCAGCGGTGGCGGAAGCTGCGGTTGTGGGGAAACCGGATGAGATTAAGGGTGAGGAAATTGTGGCGTTTGTGACGTTGCAAAATACTCAGCAGCCTAGTGATGAATTGATTAAGGAATTGAAGCAGCACGTTGTGAAGGAAATTGGGGCGATCGCCCGTCCCGGCGAAATTCGATTTACCGATGCTTTGCCGAAAACTCGCAGCGGAAAGATTATGCGGCGTTTGCTGCGTTCTTTAGCTGCTGGTTTGGAGGTGACAGGGGATACTTCTACTTTGGAAGATCGGACGGTGTTGGATAAGTTGCGGGCTGATTCCTAGGGGTATTTTGTAACCGCAGATGAAGACTGATATAATTACATTTGTGTTCATCTGCGGTTTAATTGTTAATTCGCTTATTTACCTCGCCACAAATGAACGGCATCGCTGTTAATTTCCGACCTTACTTGCAGCCAATCTTCTAGCAAGTAGTCATCATCGACTGCTTCTGAATGCTGTTCGTCTTTGAGAATTGCTAAGACGTGAACTCCAGACGGATAGTTGACATGACGGATTTCTGGGTCATATCCTAAGTCTTGAATTTTTGCTAAAATGCGATCGACTGCACCAGCAACAGTTAAATCGACGGCCAGAATAATTTGACCGAGTTTAGCACCAGGTTTTACACACTCCAAAACAGCCATTATTCTTTCTCCTTGTAGTTGCAACGGTACACTTGAGGGCGATTTTCGACTTTTCGGGGTTGAGTTACAGATTCTAATTCAACCCGGTAGCGATCGGCTCGTTTTTGGCACTCCTGTTTCGCTTGGTTGGGGTTATCCGCTAAAATCGGCTCATCCCAACGTTCTGGTTCTTTTTCTGGATCTTGAATCATAATTAAATTGCTCCTTTGTTGGACGTTCAACTTCGGGGAAGTCGTCTTGGCATGGTGCGGTAACATTGTGCCAAGGCGCATTTCTCTGCTATTATTGTACTGCATTTTTCAGTATAATTGCAGTATGAGTAAAAACGTTAAAGTTCTAACCATCCGACTCCCTGAAGTAGAAATGCTTCGGCTAGAAGCTTATTGCGCGAACAGCGGTAGAACAAAAACCGATGTGATTCGCGAACAGATTAGGAATTTAAAAGTTGAAGATAACTCGCTTTACCCCGATTGATCGCCTTGGTTGATTTACGCGCGATCGCCCGTCCCGGCGAAATTCGATTTACCGATGCTTTGCCGAAAACTCGCAGCGGAAAGATTATGCGGCGTTTGTTGCGTTCTTTGGCCGCTGGAGAAGAGGTTTCTGGGGATACTTCGACCTTGGAAGATCGGACAGTTTTGGATAAGTTGCGAGCTGATTCTTAGGGGTATTTTGTAACCGCAGATGAACGCAGATGAACACAAATGAACGCAGATGTGTTTTGATCTGCGTTCATCTGCCTTTATCTGCGGTTGTATATAATTTTAGATCGACCGCCAGCATAATTTGACCAGTTTTTACACCGGGTTTTACATACTCTAGAACAGCCATTACTCTTTCTCCTGGTAGTTGCAACGGTACATTTATTGCATTCAGCAGCAAACTCATGTACAATTAACCCAATATGTGAATCAAATCTCAAGTTTAACAGGGTGCGAAATATGGCAACTAGAATTCCGAACCTGCAAATAACTCAAGTAGTTGATGGCGATACTGTCAAAGTTGCTCTCAACGGCAAAACCGAGTCTCTGCGGCTGATTTGCGTCGATACAGAAGAAAGTTACTCTAACACTTCAAAGCCTGTAACTGCCGCAGGGAAAGCAGCTTCGGAAATGGCTAAACAATACTTCGCTACAGCAAATGGTGGGCTTGCTAAAATTGACATTGAATTTGATACAGACGATCCGGTTGAAATTGCTCTAGAAAAACACCGTGACAACTACGGGCGCCTCTTATGTTACGTACATAAAGATGGAGAAAATTACAATCTAAAACTGATTAAAGAAGGCTGGAGTCCCTACTTTATGAAATACGGGCGATCGAGATTGTATCACCGACAAATGACCGAGGCAGAATCGGCAGCCAAAGCTTACAATCTGATGATTTGGGATCCGATTACCAATGCCAAGATTCCCTCTCGCAACTATGCTAATTTGCTGCCTTGGTGGTCGATGCGAGGCTCGATTGTTGAAGAGTTTCGATTGTCGGAAGCAAGGGACGGAGCACTTTCTGTGAGATTGCACTACCCAAAAATTTTAGCAGCTTCCGAGAAAGCTAAATCTATTACTATTTTCTGCGACTTGCAGGCAGGAATTAATAAATGGATCGGCGGCAATGCCCTGATTTATGCAGGTTCAGTTTATCATAAATTAGATTTGTGGATACCCGATGCCGAAACTTATGAAATGGCTCCTTTGAAGCGGTTGATTGAAAAGCGTTATGCAGGTCAAGGACGCGGTTACGTGTATATCAGCGGCAAGGTTGAACAGTACAAAAGCAAGCCTCAAATAATTTTGAAGAATATCAAACAGTTTTCTGACTTTCCCCCAGAAAGTTGAATTAAAAATGAAGTTAATTAAGCAAATAGAGAGCAATCCTCAGAAAGCATCGCCCTCTCTTCGGCCACGATCTTCTCTTTTTCCGATATCTGCGGTATTTATTGCTGCATTGAAGGAGTATTAAAAAATCGACATCCCAAGGGATTGCTGCGTACAGTTCGATTTTCCGGAGCCGCCGCCGTCGCACTAGGTTGAACGGTTACGGTATTAGTCTCTGAAACCACAAAAGATTTAGAAGTGCTAATAGTTTTTGAGCGATCGCCAGTAGAAGTGTTAGCACCATTCTGCTGGTTAGTGGTTGTTATATTCTTATCTCCCGTTAAATTTATATTTGATTCAACAGCCGTTTGTGCTTGACAAGGACAGGCTGTCAGAGCCGAAATTGCTACCAAGCCCAGAGCCAAAAAATAGCCATTTGATTTAATCATGTTTTTCTAAATCCTAACTTCAGGAACTATCGAAGATATGTTAAGATATTAATTGAATTTAAAAATAATTCCTAGAGTGTTTGTGCGGATCTTTTTTTTACAAGTAATTCAGTATTTTTATCTACAAAATAAAGATTGAATGACGATATTAGTCCCAAAAATGTGAAGTTTTAGTAAAGCTCATGTGTTTGTACTTAGAAAAAAGATTAAGACATCTTCCTCGGCGTTTTAATCCGCGTCAGAAAGCGAAAACTGATTGAGGTTCAAAACTTGTATTTGTTGCAATAATTCGGGATTCCCGCAAAAAAGTTTAAGTCCTGGCGCGAGCTGACTGATAACTAATATTAATTATTTTAAAATAACCGTTATAAGTTTATAGTGAGGACTTTAGTCGTCTGACTTTTATGAGGACTGAAGTCCCCACTACAAACAAAATCAAAAAGAGAACGAAGTTCTCAAGACACCCACCGTAATCGGATCGCTATTGCGAGTGTGATCTGGTCGAAAAATCACCATTACTCCTGGAGTAACGCTGATATTATCGCTCACCTGCCAGCGGTAGAACATCTCTACATGAGTAGTCGTTCCCGGTTGGCCGCCTTTGCGCCCTAAACCCGTATCTAAAAAATCGGGAATATTGTTGCCTGTCGGTAAATTACTGCTAACAATTTTAGGAGGTTGCCCGATATAAATCCCCCCCAAATTTCCAGTGCCAAATAAATCTGGAAAATTCACAAACACCATATAATTTGTAGTTGCCACACTCCCAGATTTACCCGGAATCCGAGAATTAGTATAACCAGCCCAACCTCCCAAGGAAATACGCGAAGAAACCCGCCAATTTACAGTTGCTCCCACAGCATTCGTTTGGAGGGATGCTGATTTGCTGGTACTGGGATTAACAGCAGTTAATTGACTGTCTCCCGCCAGACCAAGCAAATTGCCGTTAGGCGAATAGTCGTTGACATAATAAACAGTAATATCTAGTGGATCGGCGGGAGTGAGAGTTAATTGCAATCCCAGTGCATTGTGTCCGCTAGGCCCGTTAGAACTGACAAAAAAGCCGGGAACCGTAGTAGAATAAACAGCTTGCAAACTCGCTCTTTTGGCAAATTGCCAGTCAATTCCCGCGCCGCCTTGACCGAGACCGATGTTCAAAATAGGGTTTCTTTGAGCGAAGGTTGAAATCGGGCCAGAAGCGGCGCTTTCAGCTCGATTCGGTCCTCGGAAACCGCTAATCATGTTAACTCCTGCTGTCCCTCCAATTACTGCTAATTTATCGCCTACCAGAAAGCGATAGTTAAGATCGCTGAGGGTAAGGGCAGAATTTTCGCCAAAATCGTAAGCAAGGTTTACGTCTTCGGTTAATTGCGGTGATGTCTTTCCTCTCTGATTTAAAAGACCGATGAATAAGTTACTGCGGGGAGTGAATTGAGCCGTTAAATATAACTGACTTAAAGCGATAGTGTTGATATTTGTGCCGGGGTCTTTCGTATCTCTTTTGCCATCTCTAGGAGCGCGATCGGCACGGTTGGGACTGCGACCTTGTATTCCCACAATTGTCAATCCTGATAGCTTGACTGTCGGCGAAAATTGATTGGCTTCTACTTCTGTTATTCGCGCTTCTAATAAGTCGGTGCGCCCTCGCAGTACGGCGATATCGGCTGCAAATTCTTCTTGCAGTTTTTGAATTTTTACCAAGTCTTCTTGCTTGACTCTGTTTTCATTGCCTGTGTCAATTAATTCTCTAATTTTATCTAAACAAGCATTGACTCCGGCTGCAAATTCATAGCGGGTTAAAGCGCGGTTGCCACGAAAGGTACTGTCGGGATATCCAGCTATACAACCGTATCTCTCTACTAAGGATTGCAGTGCTTGAAATGCCCAATCAGTGGGTTTTACATCGCTGAGTTGAGAGACAGATGTAACTTGTTCTGTGCTTTCCTCTGAGATTGGTTCACTCTGGTTTTCAATAGTTGTTGGAGATTCAAGTAAACTGGCATCGGCTGGGAGATTTTGATTGGCTGATTGAGGATTTTCGACTAATATTTTCTGGAGTGAGTCAACTGCAATTTCGGTAGGGGCTGGTTCAGCAAGAGTTGCAGGAGTAGGGGAAGACTGGGGTAAGCTGGGTGTGGATGGTGGGATAGACCGATCGACAAATTGCTGATTTTCCGGTAAGATTGTCTCCGGTGCCTCAACTGCAATTACGGAAATTGCAGTTGGGGTGCGTTGAGCCTGGTTTTCAATCGCAGCGGGAGATTCGGGTAAACTTGGTTGTGCTAATGCTGGAAGGCTAAATAGTCCTTGCAATCCCCATCCGAGGATTAAGCCTGTGAGAATTTGTCGGTTTGGGCGATCGTCTTTTTGATTGAGATTTTGCATTTTCAGTTGTTATACTTGGTGCTTGTTGATTGAAGATATGTGAAAACGAGACGACCCGATCAAAAATGACGCTATGAAATTAAAGATATTAGTAGTGAACTGCGCCGGAGAAACCTGAAAATCTCTGCCGAAGTGTAGTTAATGTAGCTAACATTAAATACCTGCTACTTGTCGCCAAAAATAACTCACAATCTCGTCATATTTGGGTGTTTTAGCATTCCTAATTAGATCGATCACATTGGCATTAATCTGATTGATTTGATGGAAAATTACGATATAGTCATCAATATGCTGTTAATGTGATAACTGATACCAGTTTAAAAAATAATGTAACAGTCGTCAAGCTCCAAACCAGATAAAATAAGTTATTTCCAACTTTTGCATCTAAAATCACCTGACTTTTTGTGGCAACTGAATCGCCAGTGTGTTGATAGTTGTTTTACTATTGCGCAGGGATAGATACCCCGCCAGCCCACATCAGCAAATATTTGCAACACAAACGGAACAATCAAGACTGCTCTCGGGGATAGGGTACTGAATTTTAGCGCCTCGGATTTTTCTCTAACTAAGTATTCTTACGGTTGACAAAGCAAATTAATTATGTTTTTTTTATAACGCTAAATCACTTCATACTATAATGGTATTATCAAAAATCTGTAGCTGCCCATAGCTGCGGCATCCATCCAAACTCCAGAGATTTAAAAGCTATGTGCCAATTACTGGGAATGAACTGCAATGTTCCAACAGATATTTGCTTCTCTTTTGAAGGTTTTTCTGCAAGAGGTGGTCGAACAGACATTCATCAAGACGGTTGGGGAATTGCTTTTTTTGAAGGCTTGGGATGTCGCCTGTTTATAGACTCAAAACCTGCGGTTGCTTCTCCGCTTGCTGAAGTAGTGCGTCGCTATCCCATTCACTCAACTAACGTCATTGCTCATATTCGTAAAGCTACTCAAGGGGAAATTGCTCTAGAAAACTGTCACCCTTTTATTCGGGAACTTTGGGGGCGGTATTGGGTATTTGCCCACAATGGAAATCTGGAAAACTTTAATCCTGAAAGTGCCGGGATTTACAAACCAGTCGGCAAGACTGATAGCGAAAAAGCTTTTTGTTTAATATTAGAAAAGCTGCGAGAAAGTTTTCCTCACAATAAACCTACTGTGACGGAAATTTACGTGGTTCTCAACGAAATTACTAAAAATCTTGCCGTTCAAGGAATTTTCAACTATTTACTTTCTGATGGAGAACACTTGTTTGCACACTGTTCTACTAATCTGCATTATATTGTGCGACAAGCACCTTTTGCCAGCGCGCACTCGATCGATGAAGATGTAACTGTGGATTTCCGGGAATTGACCAAAGAGGACGATCGCGTCGCGGTGATTGCCACTTTCCCGCTCACTGATAACGAAGTCTGGACGCAAATAGAACCGGGAAAATTGCTGGTATTTCAGGATGGTTTGCCTGTTATTTGAAAGCCGAATTAAAAAAAAATTAATGAAATTAAACCTTGTTGCATATTAGCTTTCCAAGTGTATACTTTGACTTTATATGGTTCCAAAATTATTAATTCATATTCAACTAATGCTCTTTGAGGACTCTAGGAAAATCGATTTTATTTCAGACAGCAATTCGCTGAGATAGTATAGCCTATTGATTTTTATATGAATTCTCACACAGCACCAAAGTTACATTAAGCTGTTCGACATTCAAACTGCACTATTTGTAGCTCAGACCCCATGCTGTAAGAGGTTCAAGCAATAAATTTAAATGACTAACAGCTTAAACATCTGTAACGAGGAAGGTTATGTAGGGCTTGCTGAATAAGCCTAAAAGCCTTACCTGAAAAGACTTTGACTCGCGATCGGCGCGGATAAAGTGTAAGACTATGAGCTAAAATTAGTCAAAAGCCATGCACAGCATCACTTTCGTTCATGTACCGAAAACTTGACTAGGGCCCCAAAAGCACCGTCCAACTTTGACCTTAACGATCGCGTGACAATTATCAGAGAATAATCGTTGGGTAATCATGGCAAAAATAATTCCGTGGTCAGAATTTGAAGTAGAATATGCCAAAAATTTCACCTGCTCAACGGGAGCCCCTGCCAAATCGTTTCGTATCGCCTTAGGGGCATTAATAATCAAAGAAAGATTAGGAACTAGCGATGCCGAAACAGTAGAACAAATAAGAGAAAACCCATACCTACAATACTTCCTAGGTCTGAGTGGCTATAGTAATGCTAGACCATTCGACTCATCCATGCTCGTTTATTTTCGGCAAAGAATAGGTGTCAATCTAGTCAATAAAATCAACGAAAAAATGGTCAAAGAGCAGACCGAAGTGCCAGGAGAGCTGGTTGAAAAAAAGTCATCAGAAATAAGTGAATCCAAAAATCAAGGAAAATTAATATTAGATGCAACCTGCGCGCCAGCCGACCTTAAATATCCGACCGACTTAGGACTATTAAATCAAGCAAGAGAGAATACTGAAAAAATCATAGATGCTCTACACAATCAAATTAAGTCACCTGTAAAAAAACCGAGGACATATCGAAACAGAGCCAGGAAAGAATACCTAGCCATAGCAAAATAACGAAAACCACGACGATAATCCAATACGGTTTACTTAAGGGTTGGGAGGCTTGAAAATATTAAAAATAGGAGGATTAGTTTTTATTCCAGTACCTCTGTGCTTGACTTTTTTGGATTTAAA